>NZ_JBFUHH010000101.1:0-14475 GCF_056402495.1 Microvirga sp. P4_A5
TCTCGGACCTATGAGGTTTATAAAGAGATTCCTGGAATGAAAAAGCCAACCAAGGCCCGAAGGGCTGGGGCTCGCTGACGCGAACCCTCACTTGGCTAGCAAGAACAATATAGCGCGATTGACGCCCTTTGCAAGATTTCTCGGGAGGCTAGATCGGGACGCGCTTTGCGTTGTGCATTCTCAAGGAGGGTGGTGCGGACGGCGGGGGTCGAACCCGCACGGGCATGCCCGAGGGATTTTAAGTCCCTTGCGTCTACCAGTTTCGCCACGTCCGCATTGGTCAAGACGGTTATCGGGCGGGAGGCGGAAGCGCAAGCCGGGGCTTCCCGGCGGGCGGGCGTTTTCCGCTACCGGGAGAGGTCGCCGGCTAGACGCCCCGGAGAGGCGGCCCCCTCACTTCCGGCAGGCGAAGGGCGGGAAGGTGCTGGCGGTTCCGGCATTCATGGCGATGACCACCATGATGTTGGCGAGGTCGAGCTCCTCGGCGGAGCGCGGGCACACATCGGCCTTAGTCGTGCAGCCGGAGGCGAGGAAGGCCGCATGAGCGTCGAGGAATTCGCGCCCTAACCCCTTGGTGCCGCGGCGGGCGAGCGCCTCGGACCAGCCTTTCGTGTACCGCTCGCATTTGACCTCGCGCCAACCTCGCGGGCGGGTTTCCTGCGCGACGGCCCACGGCGCGCCGCCGGGCAGGACGGCGATGGCGGCCGCGAGGGCGACTATACGGATCGGCGAAGGTGGCATCCGGTCTCTACCCTTTATCCCCGGTCTTGAACCCATAGAGCCAGTCATAGCGCGCCGTCATGCGCTCGGCGCCGAGCCGGCCCATCACCATGTTTCGGCCGAAAGCGACGAGCGTCGAGGCATGATAGATCCGGCCGTTGCGACGGGCCTCGTCCTGCACCCGGCGGGCGCGGTCGCGGCGGGCGAGCGCGTAGGCGGCAAACGCATCCGGCACCTCGCGGGGATCGCCGGGAAGCAAGGCGGCCAGCGTCGCAGCATCCTCGATGGCGAGCGCCGCGCCTTGCGCGAGGAACGGCAGGACGGGATGAGCGGCGTCGCCCAGAAGTCCGAGGCGGCCGCCCGCGATCCGTCCGACGGGCTGGTCGAACAACGACCAGCGCAGCCATTCGTCCGGCGCGGCCAAAAGCGCCCGCAGGGCAGGGGCGGCGGCGGAATATTGCGCCAGCAGGGTCTCGCGGTTTCCGGGGGCGGCCCAGCCCTCGACAGGCTCCGGGTTCTGCTCGATCGCCACGATGTTGATCAGGGTGCCGCCGGCGATGGGGTAATGCACCACATGGCCGCGGGGCCCGAGCCACAGGCCGGTGCGGTTACCTGCCAGTTCGCCGGGAGCCTTGCCGCTTTCGATCACGGCCCGCCACGCGATGGAGCCGCGATAGGTCGGCGGGGCTGTGTCCCCGAGGCTCGCCCGCATGGTCGACCAGAGGCCGTCCGCGCCGATGATGGCGTCGATGGCAAGCGTGTCGCGCGCGCCGGTGGCGGTGGAAAAGGTGAGGCTCGCGCCGTCGGGACCATCCGCAACCTCCTCGACGCTGCGGCCCATCACCAGGCGGATCGCCGGCTGAGAGCGCACGGCGTCCAGCAGGATGCGCTGCAGGTCGGCCCGGTGCGCCACCCAATAGGGCGCGCCGTAGCGGCGGCGCATGAATGCCCCGAGTGCGACGCCGCCGAGTTCGCGTCCGGACCCGATGGCGCGGATGGTCACGCCGTCCGGTTCGCTGACGACGCGTTTCAGCGCATTGCCGAGGTTGAGATCGAGGAGGATGCGGCTGGCATTGGGCGACAATTGCAGCCCGGCGCCGACCTCCGTGAAGCCGGTCCGCCGCTCGATGAGCGTCACCCGATGGCCGCGTCGGGCAAGCGCCAGGGCCGCGGTCAAGCCGCCGATGCCGGCGCCGACGACCGCGAGGGACAGTCCCGGCACTTTAAGGAACGGGTTCGGCGTCCGGGATGACTTCCCACACGCATTCGGCGGGCCGGGCCGCACCGGAAGCGAGGGCCGGGTCGTATTTGAACAGGGTCGAGCAATAGGAGCAGATGATCTCGTCGTCCTTGCCCATGTCGATGAAGATATGGGGGTGGTCGAAGGGAGGCTTCGCGCCGATGCACATGAATTCCTTCGATCCCACGTGAATCGTCGTCACGCCCAGATCGTTTTGAAAATGCGGTGTGCCCTTGGAAGCCATCGTGTCTGCTCGTCATGTTGGCGGAATTTGGCCGCACCATAATGGCGGCCGGTCGGATTGCACAGGGGGCAAACGACGCGGATTTCGGATCGCCGAAGGTTTCCCTCCTGAGGTCAATTCTTCTAGGGTGGCCGGCACCCCCACGAACCCCCGGCTACCTCATGCGGTTTTTCAATTCCGACGGCGTCAGCATCGCGTATCTCGATTCTCCCCCCGAGGAGGGACGAGGCGATCCGGTCCTGCTCATCCACGGTTTCGCCTCGAACCACGCGGTCAACTGGGTGAATACCCAATGGGTGAAGACACTCAACAAGGCCGGCTACCGGGTCATCGCGTTCGACAATCGCGGTCACGGGAAAAGTGAAAAGCTTTATCGGCCAGAAGATTACGAGTCGTTCCTCATGGCCGAGGACGCCTGCCGCCTGCTCGACCATCTCGATCTCGAACGGGCGGACGTCATGGGCTATTCCATGGGCGCGCGGATCGGCGCCCATATGGCGGTTGCGACCCCCGAGCGGATGCGCTCCCTTCTGCTTGGCGGCCTCGGCATCCATCTGGTCGAGGGGGTGGGTCTGCCGCTTGGCATCGCCGACGCCATGGAGGCGCCCTCGCTGGAGGACCTCACCGATCCCATGCAACGGATGTTCCGCGCCTTCGCGGAGCAGACGAAGAGCGATCTCAAGGCGCTCGCGGCCTGCATTCGCGGCTCCCGGCAGGTGCTGACGCCCGCCGAGGTCGCGTCGATCCGCCTGCCGACCCTTGTCTCGGTGGGGACGAACGATCCGATCGCCGGTTCGGCTTCGGCGCTGGCACACCTGATGCCGCATGCGCGTTCGTTCGACATCCCGGGCCGCGATCACAACCTCGCAGTAGGTGATCGGGCGCACAAGCAGGCGGTGCTGGAATTTCTTGCCGCGCGCCCCTGACAGTCCCGCCCAAACTTGATTTCACACAAGCGCTTGCGCCTCCCCGCTCATGTTGAGATTCAACATGAGGTGCGGGCTGATCTCTCGCACCAGAGCCCCTTACGCTGTTGATCTGATGCGCAAACCTGCCATTTACGTAAAGGCAGGAGAATTCAATGACGCGTCTCGACAGTGCCATCCGGCGTTTGACGGCCCAGCGGGACCTGCTCGACTGGGCCGCGGGTGAAATCGCACCCACCGGCTTCGTTCTGGAGCTCGGGCTCGGCAACGGCAGGACTTACGATCATCTGCGCGACAGACTTCCGGGCCGGGAGATCTACGTTTTCGAGCGCTCCCCCGCGGCCCATCCGTCCTGCACCCCACCTCAGGCCTACCTGTCCGTCGGCGACATTTTCGATACGCTGCCGGCGTTCATCGAGCGGTTCGGAGCCGGATGCGCCGCCCTCATCCACGTGGATATCGGCACCGGCGACGAGGACCGCAATCGCACGCTCGCCCGGCGGGTCTCGCCCTTGCTGGAAGCGCTCCTGCAGCCCGGCGGCCTGCTGGTGGCCGACCGCGCCTTCGTGCTTCCCCATTGCGCCGACATCTCGGCCGGGACCGGAGTGTCGGAGGGGCGGTATTTCGTCTACCGCAGCGAAGGCGCGCAGGTGCCGGCTGCCCTCAGCGCCTGACCGACCGCACTTTCAACCATCCGCCAGAGCATAAACCCGCAGGCGGTGACCGTCCGGATCGAGGGCGACGAAAGAGCGCCCGAATTCCAGGGTGGTCGGATCGAGGATCATCGGCACGCCGCGCGCCTTCCAATCGACGAACGTCTCATCCACCGCGCTGTCGCCGGCGAGGCTGAATCCGATCTCGCTGCCGCCGGGCGGCGCAACGGGGGCGGGCGCGACCGTATCGCGCGCCCAGAGACCCAGCTTCAGACCGGAATCGAGGACGAAGAGCGCAAAGGTCGGGGAGGATTCCACGGGTGCGGTCTGCAGCAACGCGCCGTAGAAGCGTGCGCTCGCCTCGGGGCTTTCCACGTAGAGGAGAAGGTAGCTCGGATGAATCATTTTGGGTGCTCCTGTGTTGGTCGGAGCCGAACCCTAGGCGGACATGCTGTCAGTTTCCGGCAGCATCAATCAAGCGGCCGGCTAATTCCCTCCCGTTGCCGCCATTCCTGCAGAAGGCTGTGACGGCGGCGGGGGTAACGGCTGTCGGTGACCTGCAGATGGGAAATCCTGTCGGTCCGGAAATGCCGAAAAGCCTCACGCGTTTCGCACCAGCCCAGGACAATCCGGACGTGGTCGAAATAGCCGAGCGCAAAGGGCCAGATGACCCGGCGGGTCACCGCTCCGGAGCCGTTGCGATAGGCGAGCTCGAGCTTGCGCTCGGCTCGGATAGCCTTGCGGATCGCCGGAAGATCGATGCTGTCCGAAACGATCGCGGCACCGGGCCCCACGAGGAGCGCCGAGGCCTCGAGGTTCTGCCGAAGGTCGGGAGGCAGGACGGCGGCGATCTTTGAAAGGGCCTGGCGGGCGGCTGAACTCAAGGGGCCGTCGGCCCGGTCTGCTACCCAGCGCGATCCCAGCACCAAGGCTTCGATCTCGTCCTCCGAGAACATGAGCGGCGGCAGCATGAAGCCCGGGCGAAGCACGTAGCCGACCCCGGGCTCGCCCGCGATATCGCGATAAAGGGTGCGGATGCTGATACCGAGTTCGTCCGCCAGAACGCGTCCGCTGACCGCACGCCGATGCCGACGGAGGACCTGAAGGAGATCGAGCAGACGTTCGGATCGCGACAAGGGAATGGTTCCGCTCTGGCATCAGGTTGTGGTGGCGCAGATTATCAGCATCCCCGGAAAATCGGATCGCGCTTTTCGAGAAACGCCTGCCGACCCTCGACGGCATCCGCGCTGTCGAAGCACGAATCCGCCAGCATCGTCGGGTCGACGCCGCGATGGGGATTGCCGAGTGAGGAATCGATGGCGGCCTTGGCGGCCTTCAGGGTCAAGGGCGCGTTGGCGGCGATGGAGGCGGCCAGCGCCGCGGTCTCATTCTCGAGGTCCGCCTCGGGCACGAGGCGCTGGATGAGCCCGAGACGAAAGGCCTCCGGGCCCTTGACCCGACGGGCGGTGAACAACAGGTCCTTGGCGGCCGGACCACCCACCGCGGCCGTGACGAGTTTCATCGTCCCGGGCGGGTAGCCGATCCCCAGGCGGCCCGCCGGGATGCCGAAGACCGCATTTTCCGTGGCGATGCGCAGATCGCACGACAGCGCAAGGGCGAACCCGCCGCCCAGGCAGAAGCCGCGGATCATCGCGATCACGGGTTTGGAGCATTCGGCGACGGCCAGGAACGCGGCCTCGTTGGCGGCCTCATAGCGTCTTCCGCCTTCGGAATCGGCGCGCAGGGTCGCAAATTCGGCAATGTCGGCGCCGGATGCGAAGTTTCGGTCGCCGCCGCCCCGCAAGACGATGACCCGCACGGCCGGGTCGCGATCGAGCGCCGCCACCAGAGCGGGCCAGGCGCACCACATGCCGTAATCGACGGCATTGAATTTCGAGGGATTGTCGATGGCGATCGTTGCCACCGCGCCGGTGAGGCTGGTCACCAGCCGGGGATGAAACGACGAAAAAAACGCGGTCATGGGGATTTCTGATCTAGGGTTCGGGGGAAGGACGGCCTATCTAGCCTCTTGATGCTAGTTCAATCCGACCCGGCCCGGCAGGGAGAATCGTTCATGACGCAGACACGCCTCAAGCCGGCGGCCCCGGAGAAAATCCGCGTTCTGGACCCGGTCTGGGACGGCCTCCGCGGCGAGGCCGAGGCGGTGATCTCCGCCGAACCGGCTTTGTCCGGGCTTGCCCTGAGCGCCATTCTCCACCAGCCCAATCTCGAAGCCGCCGTCGCCCACCGGGTCGCCTCCCGCCTCGACCACGCGGCCATGGGCGCGGATATCATCGAGCAGACCTTTCGCGAGGCGTTCGCCGACGACGCGACCCTGGGCGAGGCGTTCCGGGCCGACATCGTGGCGGTCATGGACCGGGACCCCGCCTGCACGCGCGCGCTCGAGCCGGTGCTCTATTTCAAGGGCTTCCACGCCATCCAGACCCACCGGCTCGCCCATTGGCTGTGGAACCGGCAGAGGCAGGATTTTGCCCTTTATCTCCAGAGCCGGTCGTCGGAAGTCTTCCAAACCGACATCCACCCGGGGGCCCGCATCGGTCGGGGCATCTTCCTCGACCACGCCACCGGCCTCGTGGTCGGCTCGACTGCCTTGGTCGAGGACAATGTGTCGATGCTGCAGAACGTGACGCTCGGCGGCACCGGCAAGGAACGTGGCGACCGCCACCCGAAGATCCGCCACGGGGTGCTCATCGGCGCCGGCGCCAAGATCCTCGGCAATATCGAGGTCGGCCATTGCGCCCGCGTCGCCGCGGGGTCCGTGGTGCTCCATGCGGTTCCGGCCAACGCCACCGTGGCCGGCGTCCCCGCCAAGGTCATCGGCAGCGCCGGCTGCGCAGAACCGTCCCGCTCCATGAACCATTTCCTCATGGAAGGGATCTGACGGCAGCCTTGGCGATTGCTCTCTGGCGGGTTGCCCGCTCCGGCGCGGCGTGGCAAGTGCAGCGACCCAGCATTCTCTTTGAAAGGAACAATCGTGGAAAAGACGGAGATGGCCAAAGTCGAGCGTTACCTGCGCCAGACTTTCGCGAACAGCGCGATCCGCGTCGTCGGTCGGCCCAAGAAGACCGATTCGGCCGAGGTTTATGTGGGCGAGGAGTTCCTCGGGGTGTTGTTCGTGGATGACGAGGACGGCGACCGCTCGTTCAACTTCACGATGGCGATCCTCGATACGGACCTCGAAGAACAGGCCTGAGCAGACCCGCGATGCCGATATATGCCCTCGATGAGCGCGTTCCCGAACTGCCCGGCCCCGGGCGGTTCTGGATCGCGCCCGATGCCCACGTGATCGGCAGCGTCCGCCTTGCCGACGATGTCGGCATCTGGTTCGGGGCGACTCTGCGGGGCGACAACGAGCTCATCGTCATTGGAGCGGGTTCGAACATCCAGGAGGGCTGCGTTCTCCACACGGATCCCGGCGCGCCGCTCACCATCGGCCGCGATTGCACCATCGGGCACAAGGCGATCCTGCATGGCTGCACGATCGGCGACAATTCGCTCATCGGCATGGGCGCGACGGTGCTCAACCGCGCCCGGATCGGTGCGAATTGCCTAGTGGGCGCGGGAGCGCTGGTGACCGAGGGCAAGGAATTTCCCGACAATTCGCTGATCGTCGGCACGCCCGCGAGGGCGATCCGGGTTCTCGACGCCGCCACGATCGCGGGTTTGAGCGAATCGGCGCGGCGCTATGTCGAGAATTGGAAGCGGTTCTCAAAGGGACTGAAGCGGATCGACTGATCCGCCTTTTCGAAGCAGCCGAAGCGGATCGGCTGATCCGCCTTTTTCGAGGCAGCAGAAGCGGATCCGCTGATCCGCCTTGGCCCTTACTTGTTGGCGGTGGTGGTGGGCGTGCCGATGGTCGGGGACGTGATGCCGCCGAGGGACACCCAGGTCTCCGCGCTCTGGCTTTCTCGCTTGATGAACACGTAGCCGGTCTTCTCCCAGGGGAGGATCGACGAGGTCTTGTTGTCGAGCACGTAATCGCCCTGGTTGGTGCGCAGCATCAGCACCGCGTGACCTTCGCCGAGTTCGTCGATGACCACCGTCATCCGCATGGCGCGGCGAGGCAGGCCGCCATCGACCAGCATGCGGCGCTTGAGGAGCTGGAAATCCTCGCAATCGCCCTGGCCGTCATTGGGGAAACCCCAATGGTCGACGACGCCCCAATGGTCCTGATCGGTGATCGGCTTGACGGTCGCGTTCACCCGCTGATTCACCGACACGATGGTCTTCCAGATCTGCGGAGTGATCTCGACGACGGACGGCTCCGACACGTCGACGGCGCATTCGCCCGGATAGGTCTCGCAGAACTTCACCCAACCCTGGATCGGCTTGGCCGCGCCGATATCGCCGATGGGCTGGCTGACGGAGGGAAGGGCTGCGAGCGTCTGCGCGTTGGTGGCCGAAGCGGCGAGCGGGAAAGCGAGAAGGGCGAAGGTTGCGACGAGAGCCGAAAGGCCGGCCTTGAGCCCGGACTTGGCATTTCGGTCACGAACCGTGACTCCTTTGAAATTTTGCTGCCGCATGCCCCACCGCTTGGTTAATGTTCTTTTAACCAAACTGACACGGCTGATTTAAGGGCTCAAGCGGAAAGTAAAGGGTGGGTTAACGCGTCGCGGGGAGCGTCGGTTCCATTAAGGTTAACAAATATTTGCAAGGTGATGTTGTTGCGTATTCGCCTGCGCCGCGAGCCCTCGAATCTTGCCACGGGGCGCGCGGACGAACAATTATCCTTTCGATTTGCCGCCCGGCGCGCGACGGTGCCCGCCAGCGACTCACACATCCGGCAGCCGACCGTAAAGGCAGCCTCGGAGAATAGCCTCTTCATGACACCCGACCCCGTGCGGACGCGGCGCGAGCCGATCTTCAACCTACCGACAATCGTCTTCCTGTCGGTTGCGGTCCTCGTCGTCATTCATGCGCTGCGCATGCTGTTGTCGGACGGTTCCGACTTCGCCCTGGTCGTCGACTGGGCGGTGATCCCGGCGCGCTGGTCCGTGGCCTACGGGGGAGCGTCGATGAAGGAGGTGCTGACGGCGCTTGAGGGCGTCGCGCCGGCCGAGGTCCTCGCGCCCTTGCAGGACTTGGCGCAATACGTCCTCGGGGAAGGCGAGGGTAGGCCGTGGACCGCTATCACCTACGCCTTCCTGCATGGCTCCTGGACCCATGTGCTGATCAACTCGGTGTGGCTGGCAGCCTTCGGCACGCCCATCGCGCGGCGCTGCGGCGGCGTGCGGCTGCTGCTGCTGGCGGCGGCATCCGCCATCGGTGGCGCGCTTCTGTATGCGTGGATCAATCCTCTGCAGATCCTGCCGATGATCGGCGCCTCGGCCGCCGTGTCCGGCATGATGGCGGCCGCGTCCTGGTTCATGTTCGCACCGTCGCATTGGCTGCCGGAAGGCCGGGTCAGCCAGCCTCACGAGCGTCAGCGCGAGAGCCTCGGGCGAATCGTGCGCAACCGGCAGGTCCTGATCTTTCTCGGGGTGTGGTTCGCGGCCAATTACGTGTTCGCGTTCGTTCAGCCCTTCGGCGCAACCGATGCCAGCATTGCCTGGGAGGCGCATATCGGCGGTTTTCTCGCAGGCTTGGTGCTTTTTCCTGCCCTCGACCCGCTTCCCACCCGCCGCGAGCGCATGTCGGCTTGAAAATCCCGCGAATTGGCAGGATCATCGACAGCCTGACGCAGGGATAGTTTCCGGCGTTGCGTAGCCAGGGAGGCGAGCATGTCCGTCAGTCACATCCTATCGACCAAGGGCCACGAGGTGGTGTCGATCCCCCTCGACCACACCCTCGGGGAAGCCGTCAGGATGCTCGCCGAGCAGCGCATCGGCGCAGTCCTCGTCAGCGATGGCGAGCATCCGGTGTCGGGCATCATCTCCGAGCGGGACATCGTCCGGGCCATTTCGGATCATGGAGCGGCATCGCTCGATCAGCCGGTTTCGCGCTTCATGACCGCGAAGGTCGTCACCTGCACGAGCGGCAGCTCCATCAACGACCTCATGGAGGCCATGACCAACGGCAAGTTCCGGCATGTCCCGGTAGTCGAAGGCGGCAAGCTCACCGGCATCATCTCGATCGGCGACGTGGTGAAATACCGGCTGGCCGAGATCGAGGCCGAAACCCAGGCGATCCGCGACTACATCGCGACCGCCTGATCAGACGAGCTGCGATTCCTTGATGAGTTCCAGGATCTCGGGGATCGCGCGCTCCGTCGCCTGCCTGCCGAGATCGATGGATTCCTCCGCCCGGTGAAATTCGAACAGGCCCATCTTGGCGAGTTTGGGCGAGATCATGATGTCGGGCGGATCGCCGGCGAGCCGCGACCGGGCGATGCGGTCCTGCATGATGTTGAACGCATCCACCATGATGGTGGCGAGGCCCGGCGCATCCGGTTGACGCTTCGGCGTGCGGGCGGGTGGAAAGATGCCCCAGCGGCGCGGCTCCGACAGCGCCTCCTCGATGTCGAGTTCGTCGCTGGAGGCGGTCTCGAAATGCTGGATCACCGTCCCGCGGATGCGGATTTCGCCGTTGAGATTGACGCAGATGACGAGGTCCGCCTCCATGGCCCGGGCGGCGGTGATCGGGATCGGGTTGACGAGGGCGCCGTCCATCAGCCAGCGGCCGTCGATCATCACCGGGTCGAAGACGCCCGGGAGCGCGTAAGAAGCCCGCAGGGCCCGCACGAGAGAACCGCGCGTCAGCCAGATCTCGTGGCCGGAAACCAACTCGGTGGCGATGGTGCAGAACTTGATCGGCAGGGTTTCCACGAGCCGGTCTTCCAGATCGTGTTCCAGCAGGCGCTGCAACCGACTGCCGGAGATGAGCCCGGAGCCGATGTGAAAATCGAGAAGGCCCATGACGCGCCGCTTCGTGAGCGAGCGGGCGAATTCCTCGAGCTGATCGAGCTTGCCCGCCGCATAGCATCCGCCCACCACGGCGCCGATGGAGCAGCCGGCAATGATGTCGGGCACGATGCCCGCGCTGTCGAGGGCTCGCATGACGCCTATATGCGACCATCCGCGAGCGGCGCCGCCGCCCAGAGCCACCCCGATCTTCAGCTTGGAGCGCGGGCCATATTCGGGTGCGTCATTCATGGCAACTGGCTCTCCGCCATCTCCGGAGCCGGCATGCCGCCGGACAATTCCATCCCAAAACATGGCTGAACTCCACAACGTCGACCATCCTGCCAAAGGCTCATGAAGACGGCGTGAATGAAACCGCCTTTCAATCAGGGATGAGGGTCGGGCGGCCGTCGGAGATGTCAATCCTCCGATAGAAGCAGGAGCGGCGCCCCGTGTGGCAGCACCCCCCGTCGCCGGCCACGCGAACCTTGAGCCACACCGCATCCTGATCGCAGTCGATCCGCATTTCCACCACGCTCTGGATCTGGCCGCTGGTTGCGCCCTTGTGCCAGAGCTCCGAGCGGGAGCGGGACCAGTACCAGCCTTCCCGGGTCTCGATGGTCCTGGCGAAGGCCTCGGCATTCATGTGGGCGACCATCAGCAATTCGCCGGTCTGCGCGTCGGTGGTGACGCAGGTGACGAGGCCATCGGCGCCGAAACGCGGCGTGAGCGCCGTTCCCTCTTCGAGTTCTGCCTTCGCTCCGGGAGCCGGGAAGGAGTGGGACGCGCACATGATGAAACCTCCGGGGAGATGGAACCGCCCGCCGCTTGAACACCCGCCGCGCCGTTGGCGTCAAGGCGGGTCGCACGAGGCGGCGATCGTGCTTATATGGACTTGTCCCAGCCCCTTTGCCCGACCGATCCATGCTGAACGACATCTACAATCACCGCATCCTCGCCCTCGCCGCCGACATCCCAAGGCTCGGGCGCCTGGCAAATCCCGATGCCACCGCGACCGCGCGCTCGAAGATCTGCGGCTCGGTGGTGATCGTGGATCTCAAGGTCGAGGGCGGGCGCGTGACGGCCTTCGCCCATGAGGTGAAGGCCTGCGCGCTGGGACAGGCGTCATCCGCCATCATGGGCCGTCACGTGGTCGACTCGACCGTCGACGAATTGCGCGCCATCCGCGAGACCGCGCGTCGGATCCTCACAGCCGACGGCAAGCCGCCTTCCGGCAAATGGGCCGATCTCGAGGTGCTCGAGCCCCTGCGGGACTACAAGGCCCGCCACGCCTCGATTCTGTTGACCTTCGACGCGGTGGTGGATGCGCTGGACCAGATCGCGGCCGCGCGCACCGGATAATGGCCAATCTGCCGCAAAAAGCCGCCCATCTGGCGATCCGGGGCTATCAGCTCAGCCTGTCCGGCCTGATCGGCCGCCAGTGCCGGCATCTGCCGTCCTGCTCGGAATACACCGACGAGGCGATCCAGCGTCACGGCTTCTGGGCCGGAGGGTGGATCGGCGTGGCGCGAATCTGCCGCTGCGGACCCTTCGGCACTTCGGGTCTCGATCTCGTACCCGAAACATTGCCCGCCGGGGCCTCCTGGTATAAGCCGTGGGCCTATGGCCGCTGGCGAGGCGTCAATGCCCCCGCGATCATCTGCGAGGCGGTCGAACCTGACGGCGACTGATCCTGCACGTCATCCTCGATCCCGTCGGCCCGCTTACCTGCTTTGTTGGCAGGAGTGAGCAAGGAGAACGCGTCTCATGATTACCCTGACATTTCCCGATGGCGCCGCGCGCCCCTACGCCGCCGGCATCACCGGCCGCGAGATCGCCGAAGGCATCGCCAAGTCCCTCGCCAAGCGCACCGTCGCGATGGCGCTCGACGGCACGGTCGTCGATCTTGCCGAACCGATCGCCAGGGACGCGAAAATCGAGTTTCTCACCCGCGACGATCCGCGTGCGCTGGAACTCATCCGGCACGATGCCGCGCACGTTCTGGCGGAGGCCGTGCAGGCACTCTTTCCCGGCACGCAGGTGACCATCGGCCCGGTGATCGAGAACGGCTTCTATTACGATTTCGCGCGGCCCGAGCCCTTCACGCCGGAAGACTTCGTCGCCATCGAGGCGAAGATGCGCGAGATCATCGCGAAGGACCGTCCCTTCACCAAGGACGTCTGGACACGCGACAAGGCCAAGCAGGTGTTCGCCGACAAGGGCGAGACCTACAAGCTCGAACTCATCGACGCGATTCCCGAAGGCCAGAACCTCAACATCTACGCGCAAGGCGAGTGGTTCGATCTCTGTCGCGGCCCGCACATGACCTCGACGGGCAAGATCGGCAATGCCTTCAAGCTCATGAAGGTGGCGGGCGCCTATTGGCGCGGCGATTCGAACAACCCGATGCTGACCCGCATCTACGGCACCGCCTGGGCCACCCAGGAGGATCTCGACGCCTATCTCATGCAGCTCGAAGAGGCCGAGAAGCGCGATCATCGCCGCTTGGGCCGCGAGATGGACCTGTTCCATTTCCAGGAGGAGGGGCCGGGCGTCGTGTTCTGGCACCCGAAAGGCTGGACGCTGTTTCAGGAGTTGATCTCCTACATGCGCCGCCGCCTGAAGGTCGATTACCAGGAGGTCAACGCGCCGCAGATTCTCGACAAGGCCCTGTGGGAAACCTCGGGCCATTGGGGCTGGTATCGCGAGAACATGTTCGTGACGCAGACCGAAGACGATCGCGTCTTCGCCATCAAGCCGATGAACTGCCCCGGTCATGTGCAGATCTTCAAGCACGGGCTGAAATCCTATCGCGATCTACCGCTGCGGCTCGCGGAGTTCGGCGCCGTCTCGCGCTATGAACCGTCCGGTGCGCTGCACGGCCTGATGCGCGTGCGCGCGTTCACGCAGGACGACGCGCATGTGTTCTGCACCGAGGAACAGCTCGCCGACGAATGCCTGAAGATCAACGACCTGATCCTCTCGACCTACGCGGATTTCGGCTTCGACGACATCGTGGTGAAACTCTCCACGCGTCCCGAGAAGCGCGTCGGTTCCGACGACATGTGGGATCACGCCGAAGACGTGATGACCCGCGTGTTGAAGCAGATCGAGGATCAATCGGGCGGCCGCATCAAGACCGCGATCAATCCGGGCGAAGGCGCGTTCTACGGGCCGAAATTCGAGTACGTGCTGCGCGACGCCATCGGCCGCGACTGGCAATGCGGCACGACGCAGGTCGATTTCAATCTGCCTGAGCGTTTCGGCGCGTTCTATGTGGATCACGACGGCCAGAAAAAGACGCCCGTCATGGTCCACCGTGCCATCTGCGGTTCGATGGAGCGCTTCGCCGGCATCCTCATCGAGCATTTCGCCGGCCATTTCCCGCTCTGGCTCGCGCCCGTGCAGGCGGTGGTCGCCACCATCACGTCGGATGGCGATGACTATGCCAACGAGGTGGTGAGAGCGCTCGACAAGGCGGGTCTTCGCGTGAACGCGGATCTGCGCAACGAGAAGATCACCTACAAGGTGCGCGAGCATTCGCTCGCCAAGGTGCCGGTGCTGCTGGTGGTGGGCAAGAAGGAAGCGGCCGAGCGGACAGTGTCGATCCGCCGCCTCGGCAGCCCCAACCAGACCACGATGACCCTCGATGAGGCCGTCAGGACTCTGCTCGCCGAAGCCGTCACGCCGGATCTCAAACGCGCGGCGGAAATCGTCGCGGAGCCGGAAGGTCATGCGACCCTCGACGGGCATCATGTCGTCGAGCGGACGGTGGGGTAGGGGGCCGCTTCTCACCTCTCCCCTGAGGGAGAGGTCGGACCGCAGGTCCGGG
>NZ_JBFUHH010000102.1:0-14459 GCF_056402495.1 Microvirga sp. P4_A5
GGCGTCGGTCGGTTGCGGCGCTCATCCCGGAAACCACCTACGGCAGCGTTGCCGAGGCGCAGTTCCGCGAGGCGGCCGCGCGGAGCAATCTCCGGGTCGTGGCGATCGAGCGCTATCCGGCCGGACAGCCGCAAGGCGCGGTCCAACGGCTGGCGCAGGCAATCGCGGGCGGCGCGCCGCAGGCGGATGCGCTTTTCGTCCCTGAAAATGCCGATGGTCTGCCGGTCGTCGCCCAGGCACTGCAGGGAGCGGGCGTCGATTCCCGCAAGGTGAAGCTGCTCGGAACGGGCTTGTGGAACGAGCCGCGCGTGTTCGATGTGCCGGGGCTGCAGGGGGCGTGGTTCGCGACGCCCGACAATCGTGGCTTCAACGCCTTCGCGGCGCGGTATCGCCAAAGGTTCAACGCCGATCCGATCCGCCTCGCGACCCTGTCATATGACGCGGTGACGTTGGCCGCGGCGCTGACGCGCGTTCAGGGGTCGCAGCGCTTTTCCGACGAGGTGCTCACCAATCCAGCGGGGTTTGCCGGCGCCGATGGGGTGTTCCGCTTCAACGCCGACGGCACGAACGAGCGGGCGCTCTCCGTCCAGGAGGTCCAGACGGGAGCGGCCGCGACCATCAGCGCCGCGCCGCGCTCGCTCGGCGGAACGTGAAACCGCGCGATCAGACGCGCGACAGGGTGCTGCTGAGCTCCGGACGGTGGTTGAGCGTCTGGTAGACGACGCAATAGCGCTCGGCGAGCTTCAGCAATTGATCGACCTTCTCCTGCGGCGCATCGGTGTCGACCTCGAAGCTCAGACGGATGGCGCGAAAGCCGACCGGCGCCGTCTTGTCGACGCCGAGGGTGCCGCGGAAATCGAGATCGCCTTCGGCCTTCACGACGCCGGCGCGCAGATCGATTTCGAGGGCGGTGGCGACAGCCTTCAACGTCACGCCCGCGCAGGCGACCAGCGCCTCCAGCAGCATGTCGCCCGAACAGAGTTCCGCGCCCGTACCGCCGCTGGCCGGATGCAGTCCCGCGATCGCCAGCGCACGGCCGGTCTCGACCTTGCAGGCAATGTGCTGATCGTCGAGCGTTCCTTGCGCCCGCAAGGTCACGACGGCGGAATCCGGCTCGGCGCGATATTGATCTTTCAGCGGCGCCTGTAGCGCGCGCAATTCCGTCGATTCCATGGGTGCGTTTCCTGAATTACCACCAGAGCCCGGCCGCCTCGCGGTCGCGCTCGCGTTGCGGGGATGTTTGCACGGTGTTGAGGGAGTGGTCCAGAGCGCTCATCACGCGCCGCACCGCGCTTTCGAACGGAAGCGAGGACCGGTCGCGCGGACGCGCGATGGCGAGCGGCAATTCGTCGAAGATGCGGCCGGGTTTCGGCTGCATGACGATGGCGCGGTCCGCCAGCGTCACGGCTTCATGGACGTCGTGGGTCACCATGAGGACGGTGGGCCGCGTCTCGTCCCAGAGGCCGAGAAGATGATCGTGCAGGCTCGCGCGCGTGAAGGCGTCGAGCGCCGAGAAGGGTTCGTCGAGCAACAGCACCTTCGGGTTCGCGACGAATGCGCGCGCGATGGCGACGCGTTGCTGCTGGCCGCCCGAAAGATCGCGTGGCCAGCGCTTTGCGTGTTCTGACAAGCCGATTTTCTCCAGCGCGTGTGCGATGCGCGCCGCGCGTTCGCCGGAAGCCACCGCCCTGAGCCCGAAACCCACGTTGTCCGCCACATCGAGCCATGGCAGCAGGCGCGGTTCCTGAAACACGATGCCGATGGCGGGATGCGGTTCGACGATGGCCTCGCCGTCGAGACGGATATCGCCCTGGCTTGCGCGGTCGAGGCCTGCGATGAGGCGCAGCAACGTGGTCTTGCCGCAGCCCGATCCGCCGACGAGCGCCACGATCTCGCTTTCGCGAACCGTGAGATTGATGTCGGACAGCGCGCGGGTCCCGTCCGCGTAGGTCTTGGAAAGGTGTTCGAGGTTGAGCATCAGAGCGTTCCCCGGGCGGTGTCCTGCCAGCGCACGAGCGGTTTCGTTGCCCCCACCAGGATGCTGTCGGCGAGTTTGCCCAGAAGCGCGAAGGCGATGATGGCCGCCAGAATATGATCGGGTCGGCCCATCTGCTGGCCGTCGACGAGCAGATAGCCGAGGCCCTCCGACGCACCCATGATCTCAGCCGCCACCACGAACATGAACCCGAGGCCGAGGCCGGACCGAAGCGCGATCAGCGCCTCCGGGAGCACCGCCGGCAGCAGGATCCGCCGCGCCATGTCCACGCGGGAGAGCCGGAAGACACGCCCCACTTCGATGAGCTTCCGGTCGACGGACAGAATCGCGCCCGTGATGCCGAGATAGACCGGAAAGAAGACGCCGATGGCGATGAGCGCCACTTTCGATGCTTCGAAAATACCCAGCCAGAGAATGAACAACGGCACCCAGGCGATGGATGGAATGGCGCGAAGCGCCTGCAGAGTCGGATCGAGCAGCCGCCGCGTGGTCTCGGACGATCCCGAGATCGCCCCGAAGACGATCCCCGCCGAGGCCCCGATGGCGAAGCCTACTAGGACACGCCAGAGAGTGGCCCTGACGTGGATCCACAATTCGCCGGTGGCGGCGAGGTTCGTCAGCGTGGCGATGATGCGGCTGGGGGGCGGAACGAGGCGCCCTTGAACGAGGCCCACATGGACCGCCGCTTCCCAGAGCAGCGCGATGGCGACGGGCAGAAAGAAGCCGAGAAGGACACGCCAATCGAGGGCGCGCCGCTTCCCGGCAGTCGGAGGAGCCGCGAGAGCGGCGACTTCCTCGAGGGAGGACCAGGCGTGGCTTGTGGCTTTGCCTGTCACGGCGCTCTCCCGTGCTTCAGCTCTTAGCGCGACGCGGTGGCGAAGCGGCTATCGATCAAGCTGTCGACGGCGGCCTGCACGTTCGTGTCGGTCGTGATGACTCCGGCTTGCTGCAAGGCGAGTCCGGCGGCAAGGATCGTGTCGGCCTGCGGCTTGCCGATGGTCGAATGGGTCAGCTCGGTGCGCGTGAGCTGGCGGTCGATCACGGCCTCCGGCAGCTTGGTGTAGGTCACCAGCGACTTCTTCAACTCGGCCGGGTTGGCCAGCGAATAGGCGCGGGCTTCCTCATAGGCTTTCAGCACTTTCTGAACGAGGGCCGGATTGTCCTTCGCGAAGGCCTCGCTCACGTTGAGGACACCCCAGGTGTTGGCCGGCGCATTGCGGTAGAAGAGCTTGGCGCCGCTCTCCACTTCGGCGGCCGCCATCAGCGGATCGAGCCCTGCCCACGCATCCACGTCGCCGCGCTCGAGCGCGGTGCGTCCGTCCGGATGCTGCAGGAGCACGAGCTTCACGTCCTTTTCGGTGAGCTTCGCTTCCTGCAGGGCGCGCACCAGGAAGATGTGCGGATCGGTACCGCGGGTGACGGCGACCCGCTTGCCCTTCAGGTCCTCGACCTTGGTGATGGTCGAATCCTTGCCGGCGACCAGGGCGGTCCATTCCGGACGCGAATAGACGTAGATCGACTTGATCGGGTTGCCGTTGATCTTGCCGATCAGGGCCGCGGCGCCGGCGGTCGATCCGAAATCGATCGATCCGGCATTAAGGAATTCAAGCGCCTTGTTGGAGCCCAGCGACTGTACCCAGCGAACGGTGATGCCGTCCTTGGCGAGTTCCTTTTCAAGGAAGCCCTTGTCCTTGAGGACGAGGCTCACCGGGTTGTAGGTGGCATAGTCGATCCGGACTTCCTTCGGCTGTGCCGAGGCGGCGGTCACGAAGCCGGCGGCGAGGGTGGCGGCGAGGAGGAGGCGGCGGGAGAGGCTCATGGTCAATCTCCTGTGTTCCGCGCTTGCAATCGAGGCCATGACGGTCACGATTGCCCGGCGCTTTAGCTGCACTTGTTTCGCGCCCGCAAGCTGCATGCTCAAATCGGCGCGTGTCCTTTTTGTAGGACGCATCGTTTCTTATGTCAAACAAGTATTTTTAAAAGAACAATCCTCTCTCGCGCATGGGCTTCGGTGGTAGGGAATGCTAATCGGTGACGACCAAACAGGGCTTTCTATGCCGAACTACCCTCTCGACGACGTTCTGACCGCCTTGCGCGGCGCGCCCCTGCGGGACGCGGGCGACCTCAGATCCCGCATCGTGCCCGAGCTTCTGCGCGTCATCGGCGAGGGGCGAGCCGAGGCCGAGAAGCGATTGCTGGCGGACCAGGACGGCCTTGCCTGCGCGCGGGCCCTTTGTCACGACATGGACCGGGTCGTCTGCACCATCTACGCGGCGGTGGTCGAACACCTTTATCCCGCCCACTACACCTCTTCGGGCGATCGCCTTGCCCTTGTCGCCACAGGCGGATACGGGCGTGGCACCCTTGCGCCGGGCTCGGATGTCGATCTGCTGTTCCTGCTTCCCTACAAGCAGACGGCCTGGAGCGAGAGCGTCGTCGAGGCCATGCTCTACGTGCTGTGGGACCTGAAACTCAAGATCGGCCATGCGACCCGCTCGGTCGAGGATTGCATGCGCGAAGCCGCGAGCGACATGACCATCCGGACCTCGCTGCTCGAAGCCCGTTTCCTGTTCGGCGACGAGGCGCTCTACGACAATCTGGTGGAACGGTTCGACCGCGACCTCGTCGCAACGTCGTCCCCCGCCTTCGTGGACGCCAAGCTGAAGGAACGAGACGCCCGCGTGGCGAAAGCGGGCGCGTCACGTTACCTCGTCGAGCCCAACGTGAAAGACGGCAAGGGAGGATTGCGGGACCTCAACACGCTGTTCTGGATCGCCAAGTACGTCTACCGCGTGCGGGAGCCCGAAGAGCTGGTGCGGGCGGGTCTGTTCACGACGGACGAGTTTCAGCTCTTCGCGCGTTGCGAGGAATTTCTCTGGCGCGTGCGCTGCCACCTCCATTTCCTCACCGGCCGGGCCGAAGAGAGGCTGACCTTCGACGTTCAGAAGCGCATCGCCGAACGCATCGGCTACAAGGGACGCGGCGGRCTGTCGGGCGTCGAGCGGTTCATGAAGGCMTATTTCCGGATCGCCAAGGACGTGGGTGATCTCACCGCGATCGTGTGCGCCGAGCTGGAAGCACGGCAGGCCAAGAAGCTGCCGGTTCTGAACCGGGTCTTCGACCGCTTCCGGCGCAAGCGCGGCGGCGCTTTCGCGGTGGATGATTTCATCATCGACAACAATCGCATCAATGTGCTGGACGAGGATGCGTTCGAGCGCGATCCGACCAACCTGATCCGGCTGTTTTGGCTGGCGGACAAGCACAACCTGCCGATCAACCCCGATGCCACGCGCCTCGCAACGCGCTCGTTGAACCTTGTGGGTCCCACATTGCGCAAGGACTCCGACGCCAACAAGATGTTCCTCGACATCTTGACGTCGCGCAATTCGCCGGAGGTCGTGCTGCGGCTGATGAACGAAGCGGGCGTGCTGGGCCGCTTCGTTCCCGAGTTCGGCCGCATCGTGGCGATGATGCAGTTCAACATGTACCACCATTATACGGTGGACGAGCATCTGCTGCGCTCGGTCGGCGTTCTCAACGACATCGAGGCGGGGCGGCTCGGGGGCGATCACCCGCTGGCGCACAAGATCGTCGGGACGATCCGCAACCGGCGTGCGCTTTACGTGGCGACTTTCCTGCACGACATCGCCAAAGGACGGCCGGACGATCACTCCCTCGCCGGCGCCGCCATCGCGCGCAAGCTCGGGCCGCGCCTTGGTTTGACGGATGCCGAAACCGAGACCGTCGCGTGGCTGGTCGAATATCATCTGCTGATGTCGAACACCGCGCAGAGCCGGGATCTCTCGGACAATGCCACCATCAAGACCTTCGCGGACGTGGTGCAGACCATGGAGCGGCTGAAGCTGCTGCTCGTTCTCACCATCGCCGACATCAAGGCGGTGGGCCCCGGCGTCTGGACCGGCTGGAAGGGTCAGTTGCTGCGCAACCTCTATCATGAGACGGAGATCGTCCTCGGCGGCGGCGCGATGGATATCGCCCGCTCGGAACGGGTGCGGCTGGCGCAGGAGGAATTGCGGACCGAACTTCCGGACTGGACGAGCAAGCAATTCGACGCCTATGCGGCGCGCCATTCGCCCGGCTATTGGCTGAAGACGGACGTGGCGCGCCGTGTGGCGCAGGCGCGGTTCGTCAACGAGGCCGAAAAGGCCGGCCGGACGGTGACCACCACGTTCGAGACCGACCAGTTCCGCGGCGTGACGGAGCTGACGATCCTCTCTCCGGACCATCCTCGCCTGCTCGCCATCGTCACCGGCGCGTGTGCTGCGTCCGGCGGCAACATCGTCGATGCGCAGATCTTCACGACGACGGACGGGATGGCGCTCGACACCATCGTGCTGTCGCGCGCCTTCGACCGTGACGAGGACGAATTGCGGCGCGCCGGGCGCGTGGCGAACGCCATCGAGCGGGCGCTGAAGGGTGAGGTCAAGATCGCCGACCTGGTCGATGGCAAGAGGCCGGCGCCGACCCGTGTCAAGCCTTTCCACGTGCCGCCCGACGTGACGATCGACAACTCCCTGTCCAATCGCCAGACCGTCATCGAAATCTCGGGGCTCGACCGTCCGGGCCTGCTCTATGACCTGACCACCGCGCTCGGTAAGCTCAACCTCAATATCGCGTCCGCCCACATCGTGACCTTCGGCGAGAAGGCGGTCGACGTGTTCTATGTGACGGATCTGACCGGGACGAAGATCACCCATGCGGGCCGCCAGGCCGCCATCCGACGGGCCGTGCTGGAGGTGTTCAAGACGGACGAAAGGGAGGCTCCCCAGCGCCGCAGCGCTTGATTTGTCGCTCCCATGACCTGATATGTGGCGTGACCCATTTCCCTCGATTTCAGATGATAGACGATGAAACCGAACGACACGGAACAACAGAACGCGACCCAAATCGAAGCGGACGCCGAGGCTCCCGAGACGCCCGTGGACCCGGTGGCCCTTCTCGAAGCCGAGAAAAACGACCTCAAGGATAAATTCCTGCGGGTGATGGCCGACATGGAGAATCTGCGCCGCCGCACCGAGCGGGAGGTCGCCGACGCGCGCGCCTATGCGGTGGCGAACTTCGCCCGCGACATGCTGAACGTGGCCGACAACGTGCGGCGCGGCATCGAGACCGTGTCCGATGAGGCTCGTGCCAGTGCCGAGGGCGCCTTCAAGGGCCTGATCGAGGGTATCGACCTGACCGAACGGGATCTTTTGAAGATTCTGGAGCGGCACGGCGTGAAGAAGCTCGACCCGATGGGCCAGAAATTCGATCCCCACCTCCATCAGGCCATGTTCGAGGTTCCCAACCCCGACGTTGCCAGCGGCACGGTCGTGCAGGTCGTGCAGCCCGGTTTCGTGATCGGTGAGCGGGTCCTTCGCCCCGCCCTGGTCGGGGTTGCCAAGGGCGGTCCGAAGACCAACGGCAACGAGGCGCAGGACACGGGCACCGCCGCGTCCGAAATCTGACATGACCGATTTTGGCCCCCTCAGCGTCGAATCCGTTGGGGTGGCCGTTTTCGCCCTATCGGGCGCACTTGTCGCAGCCCGCAAGGGCATGGACCCTTTCGGCTTTGCCCTTCTGGCGACGGTGACAGGCGTGGGCGGCGGCACGTTGCGGGACCTGCTCATCGGCACTCGACCGGTCTTCTGGGTCGGCGATCCGACCGACGTTCTCGTCTGTCTTCTGGTCGCCGCCGCGACCTTCTGTCTGGGCCCCCGCCGCATCGGCATCTTCGATGGGGGGCTGCGCGGGCGCGCCTTGCTATGGGCGGACGCCCTCGGTCTCGCGCTGTTTGCCGTGGTGGGAACCGAAAGGGCGCTTGCCGCCGAGGTTCCAGCCCTCTCGGCGATCGCCCTTGGCACCGTCACGGCGACCTTCGGCGGCATCATTCGCGACATGCTGGCGGGAACCACGCCCCTGGTGTTGCGACAGGAGATCTACGTGACGGCCGCCGCCCTCGGCGCCGGCGTGATGGTCGGCCTGAAATCCCTTGGGGTCGATCCCGTCATGAGCGCCGCCGCCGGGTTCGCCGCCGCTTTCATCCTGCGCGCCCTCGCGCTCCTGCGCGGCTGGTCGCTGCCGGCGTTTCCCCCTCGGGACTGAAGCTTAAAAACCTCACGGCGCCATATCGATGCTGTCGACCACATTGCGAAACCGCGGCAGCATCTCCGCGCGCTGATCGATGCGGGCGATCCCCACCATCCTCACATAGCGATCCGCGTCGAAACGGATGGTCTGCATGACGATGATCGGTTCGCCGGACGCGGAATCGACGGCCTTGGCGACGGTCTCGTGCCACTCCTGACCCTTCATCCGAAAGGATTCCGCCCGTTCGACCACGACTTGCTTGATGCTCTGGTTGGAGACGAGAGCCGCCCGCGCGAATCGGTCGCGCTGTTCGGAAATCGGGGGCGGAGCCAGCGAGATGGCCAGGATGACGACCGGTTGTTCCAGCCGCCGCACGGTGTCGAGCGGCCCGTCGGTGAGGAGGACGGAATTGCCTGCGAGCACCCGCACGGGGCGAAAACCGGCCTTGTCGCCAATACGGAACGGCAGGGCTGCGATCTGCTCGTCGAGGGCGACCGGACCCCTCAGCGCGACGCTCGTCAGCGCCTTGCGCATCTGCTGTTCGCTGTAGCCGTCCGCGCCGCCTTCCACCTGAGCGATGAGGAGCGCGGTCATGTCAGCGCCCTTGACGGCGAGGACCCATTTGCGCCCCTTGACCGCGCCCGTCATGGCGCCCGAAATCAATATTCCGGAAGCGGCGCCGATTTTCAGGCTCTCGCGCGCCGTGACGTCGATGCCCTGACGCTTCAAGGCGTCCTTCGTGAGGCCGGCCGCCAGCTCGTTATAGGCCTCAGGCGGCATCTCCGAGAAGGTGATGGCCGTGGCCTTCTCCGAGTTCTCGAATCCGCTGAACCGCTTGGACAGCACCATGTCGTCGAGGGGAACGATGCCGACGCGGGAGGCCGGCGGGAACACCGGATCGGCCGCGGATACGCCCTGCAGCGTCAGGATCAAGCCGAGTGCGGCGAGCAGCGGGCCTCTCATCGTGTCCTCCGGAACATAGATTGCCGTTCAGGCTTAGAGCGCCCGTCCGACCTTGCGCAAGGTGAGATTGAGTCGCCCCCCCTGCGGCAGCAGATCGGAGCTCCCGGCGATGAGCCGGTCGATGCCGTGGTAGATCAGCCGGGCCGGGCCGCCGAACACGATCGCATCGCCCGAGCGGAGCCGGACCGAGCGGGTGGGGTCCTTGCGCTCGAGACCTCCGTAACGGAACAATGCCGTATCCCCGAGGGACAACGACACCACGGGCGCGGCGAATTCTTCCTCGTCCTTGTCCTGATGCAGCCCCATCCGCGCCGAGGGTTCGTAGAAATTGATCAGGCAGGCATCCGGCGGGTGAGGGTATTCCCCGAGAGCGTTCCAGGCACCGAGAAGCATTTCGGGCATTTGGGGCCACGGCCGGCCGGTCTCCGGATGGGTCGGCTGATAGCGGTAGCCGGTTTCGTCCGACACCCAGCCGAGCGGGCCGCAATTGGTCATGCGCACCGAGAAGGGTTTGCCGGTCTTGGGCATGCGGGGCGTGTAGATGGGCGCCTGCCGGGTGATCTCCCGGATGCTCGCGAGAAGCGCTTCCTGGGCCGCACGATCCAGATAATCGGGATGATACGTCACGCCGGGGGCGAGCGAGAGACCCATGGCGGCTCCTCCATGATGGTTCAGGCAAGCGCCTTCCAGAAAATCGTCGTATCGCAGACCGAGCCGTCCGGGTTGAGCGCATATCCCGGAATGATCCCGGTCTTTACGAAGCGCAGCCGGCTGTAGAGCCGCTCGGCCGGAGTGCCCGTACCGGTATCGAGTGTGAGCAGCGAGAGCCCGCGCTCTCGCGCCGTCTCTTCCAGCGCATTCATCAGGGCCGCCGCGATCCCGCGCTTCCGTGCTTCCCGGTGGACCAGAAGCTTTCGCACGTCCCCCCGATGAAGCTGGTTGGGCGGAACGTCGAAGGAGAGCTGGACCGTGCCGACGAGCAGATCGTCTACATAGCCCCCGAACAGGATGGTCTTGCCGGATTCCACCGTCTCGATCACGCCGCCCCACCACGCCTGAGCGTCCTCGACGGTGAACGGCCACATGAAGCTGACGGACGAGCCGCCATTGACGCAATCCGCAAGGATTTCAGCCAGCCGGCCACGCTCCTTCGCGGCCGCGCGCGCATCGAGAATACGGATGTCGTTCACGTGGCCAGCACTTTCTTGTCTTCGACCGTGGTGTCGGCCTTCAGGCGGTAGACGAGCGGAATGCCGGTTGCCAGTTCCATCGACGGGATGGTCTCGGGCGTCAGGCCGTCGAGCACCATCACGAGGGCACGCAGGGAATTGCCGTGGGCCGCCACGAGCACGCGCTCGCCGCGCATGACCCGGGGCAGGATCTCGCGCATGTAATAGGGCAGCACCCGCGCCACCGTGTCCTTGAGGCTCTCGCCGCCGGGAGGCTGGACGTCGTAGGACCGCCGCCAGATGTGGACCTGATCCTCGCCCCACCGGGCGCGGGCATCGTCCTTGTTGAGCCCCGACAGATCGCCGTAATCGCGCTCGTTGAGGGCTTGGTCCTCGAATGTTTGCAGATCCGGCTGGCCGAGCTCCTTCAGCAGCAGGGTGCAGGTGCGCTGGGCGCGGGAGAGGCTCGACGTGAAGGCGACGTCGAACTCGATCCCTTCGGCCTTCAGCCGCCGCCCGGCCTCGATCGCTTCCTCGACGCCAAGCTCGGTGAGGTCGGGGTCCTTCCAGCCGGTGAAGAGGTTCTTGAGATTCCAATCGCTCTGGCCGTGACGGACGAGGACGAGAAGGCGGTTCATTGAGGAGCTCCGAGGGGTGGGTGAGTGGCGAGTGGCGAGTGGCGAGTGGTGAATGGCGAGGGGTGAGTGGTGAGGGGTGAGTGGGAGGGCATGAAGGGCACGGGCGAACCTCTTTCTGCCATTCGCCATTCGCCACTCACCATTCGCCTAGAACCCCAGGACATCCGCCATCGAATAATACCCGGGCTTCTTGTCGAAGGCCCAGAGCGCTGCTTTGACGGCGCCGCGGGCGAAAAGGCTGCGATCTTCCGCCCGATGGGTCAGTTCGATCCGCTCGCCCGGTCCGGCGAACATCACCGTGTGATCGCCCACCACCGTGCCGCCCCGCAGGGACGCGAATCCGATATCGCCGTCGCGACGCGCCCCGGTATGTCCGTCGCGGGACCTCACCGAACGATCCTTCAGCGAAATGCCCCGGCCGTCCGCTGCGGCTTCGCCGAAAAGGAGCGCCGTGCCGGACGGAGCATCCACCTTCATCCGGTGGTGCATTTCCATGATTTCGATGTCGAAATCCTCGCCCAGCGTCGAGGCGGCCTTGCGGATGAGGCTCGCCAGGAGATTGACCCCGAGCGACATGTTGCCGGACTGGACGATCCGGGCGTGGCGGGCCGCCGCTTCGAGCTTGGTGAAATCGTCGGGCTGAAGGCCGGTCGTGCCCACCACGTGGACGATTCGCGCCTGAGCGGCGAGGGCCGCGAAGGCGGTCGTGGCGGCGGGGGCGGTAAAATCGAGAACACCGTCGGCTTCGGCGAAAACCGGCAGCGGATCGTCCGTCACGCTGACGTCGAGAAGCCCGATCCCGGCGAGAAGGCCGGCATCGTGCTCCAGGGCCTCGGAGCCGCTCCGCTCGATGGCCCCGACGAGGCGGCAGCCCTCGGTCTCGGCGACGGCCCTGATCAGAATTCGCCCCATGCGCCCGGCGGCGCCGACGACGACGAGACGCATCTCGCTCATGGTCTCGATCTCCTCGACAAAAAGTCGGCGGTTAGCCCTCGTAGCCTTCGATCACGATGATCTCGGCAATGGCATGTCCGTCGCGCTTCTTCTTGACGGCTTGGTATTCGGGCGAATCCCAGCAGGCGAGGGCGGCCTCGTAGGATGGAAATTCGATCACGATATTGCGGCTCCGGCTCGCACCCTCGACGGCGCGGAAAGGGCCGCCCCGGACGATGAAGCGACCGCCGAATTTGGCGAAGGCGGGGCCGTTGGAATGGACGTATTCCTGATACGCCTCCGGGTTTTCGACGTCGACCCGGCCGATCCAATATCCCTTCTTCATCATTCGGCTCCCTCGACAAGGACGAATTCGGCGATGCAAGCGCCCTCGCGGTGGGCTTTGGCGGCTTGGTATTCGGGGGAGTGATAGTAGCGCYGGGCCTGCTCCATCGAGTCGAACTCGATCACCACGTTGCGGGGCCTCGCGTCCCCTTCCAGCGCCTCGAACGCGCCGCCGCGCACCAGCGGGCGGCCGTTATATTGCCGGATCGCCGCTGTCGCCCCCTTGGCGTACTCGGCATACGCCTCCGGATTGGTGACGGTGACGCGGGCGATCACATAGGCTTTCGGCATCAGAGACTCCTCGAAATCAGGTGTGCACCGAACGCCAGTGCCGTTCGTGCGTCAAGCCTCGACGGCGCCGGCAATCTCATCGACGATCGCCCGGGTGGCAGAGCGGGGATCGGCGGCCTTCACGATCGGCCGGGCGACCACCAGATGGTCGGCGCCGAGGCGGATCGCATCCGCCGGGGTGAGGACGCGCTTCTGGTCGCCGGCGGGGGAGCCCGACGGCCGGATGCCGGGCGTGACGATCAATCGGTCGGGACCGAGCAGGCTGCGCATCCTCTGCGCCTCCGGGGCGGCGCAGACGATGCCGTCGATGCCGATGTCGCGCGCCTGAGCGGCCCGGCGGGCTACCAACTCGGCGACGCTGCCCGGCTCATAACCCGCATCGGCGAGATCCTGGTCGTCGTAGGACGTCAGCACGGTCACGGCGAGGATCCTGAGCGCGGCGTCGCTCCGGCCCGCCACCGCCGCGCGCATGGTCTGCGGGTAGGCGTGGACGGTCAGGAAGGTGACGCCCAGGCGGGCGACCGACCGCACGCCCGCCTCGACGGTGTTGCCGATATCGTGCAGCTTGAGGTCGAGAAAGACTTTCTTGCCTTCACCCACGAGCTCGCGGGCGAATTCGAGTCCGCCCGCATAGGCGAGCTGATAGCCGATCTTATAGAAACTGCCGGCATCGCCGATCTGCCGCACGAGAGCCCTCGCTTCGTCGACCGACGAGAGATCGAGGCCGATGATGAGCTTGTCGCGGATGTCCGATGCCGGGAGAGACTCGACGGAAACGGACATGGCGGACCTCATGGCGATTTGACCTTGTGGTAGACCCAGACCCGGGCCGGCGGGAGATTGCGCCAGATGCGGTCCGAACCCTTCGCACGGTAGGTGTCCGACCTTGCCGGCATCGGGGGCACGACGGCGTAGGTGAACTGGATGAAGGGCGCGTCCGGATGCGTCACGGCCTGGGCCGCCTCGAGGAGGTCGAGACGGTGATCCATCGGCTTGGTGAAAAGCGGCAGGCTCGACACGGTTGCGGCGGCGGGCTCCCGCAGAATGCCCGACAAGGTCTCGTGCAGGTCGTAGGCGTCGCCCTGGATGATCGTCGCCTTGGGGAAACGGCGCTTCAGCAGCTGGCAGAATTCCGGATTGAACTCGACGAGGATCAGCCGATCCTGTGCCACACCGCGCCTGATCAGCGCGTCGGTGACGGGGCCCGTGCCGGGTCCAAGCTCGATGATCGGGCCGGGAATTCGTGGATCCACATAGGATGCCATCTTGCGCGCCAGGATCTTGCCGGACGGCATCACCGCGCCGATGGCGAGGGGTCGTTCCAGCCAGAGACGCAGAAACTTCGCCTCATCCTGAAAGCGATCCTTGCCGAGGGGCAATTTTCGCGGGCTAGGCCGTTGGAACGACTGAAGCACTGGTTAGCCCCTTGAGCGGCAGATCACGAAGGTTCTTTAGAACTCAAAGAAAACGACCGTCAAGCTAAGTTGATCCGCTAAAACCATCGAGAAATTCGCGAACCCGTGCAAAAAAGCCCGAACTCTCCGGGTGATTGTCCTTGGAGGATTCCTGTTCGAACTCCGCCAGGAGCTCCCGCTGACGCTTGGTAAGTTTCTGCGGCGTTTCCACAGCAACCTGAATGTAGAGGTCGCCGACGTCGCGGGAGCGCAGAACCGGCATGCCCTTGCCCTTGAGGCGGAACTGCTTGCCGGATTGCGTCCCTTCGGGGATTTTCAGGCTCGTATCGCCGCCGCCGATGGTCGGCACGTTGAGATCGCCGCCAAGCGCCGCCGTCACCATCGAGATCGGAACGCGGCAGAACAGATCCGCGCCGTCACGCTGGAAGAACTGGTGAGTTTTGATGGAAAGGAAAATATAGAGGTCGCCCGCGGGGCCGCCGCGCGCGCCGGCCTCGCCTTCGCCCGCGAGACGGATGCGGGTGCCTTCCTCGACACCCGCCGGAATATTGACCGAGAGGGTGCGCTCGCGGGTCACCCGGCCCGCGCCGCCGCAATCGGCGCACGGATCGTCAATGAC
>NZ_JBFUHH010000103.1:0-14404 GCF_056402495.1 Microvirga sp. P4_A5
GTCTTGAGGTGGCTTTCCTGCTCGTTCACGAGCCTCGCGAATTCGCGGTAATGGTCCTGCGCGTTGAGGCGAACGGCGTGCTGCAGCGTCGCGACCGTATCGGGGTTCCAGGCGTGTTCCTCGCCGCGCAGCCGATAGGCGTATTCGCCGCCCACATCGAGCGCATGGCGATAGATCGGCGCATCGCCGAAGGCGTCGCGGTGGCGCTGCACGTTCTCGACTGCCACCTCCTCCATGCCAATGCCTTCGATCATGGTGGCGGTGCCGAAGAAGTCGCGGTTGACGAAATCGGACCTGAGGCCGACCGCATCGAAGATCTGCGCGCCGCAATAGGATTGGTAGGTGGAGATGCCCATCTTGGACATCACCTTGAGCAGGCCCTTGTCGATGGCCTTGATGTAACGCTGGACGATTTCGTCCTCGTCCACCTCCTTCGGCATCTCGTCCTTCATGGCGAGAAGCGTCTCGAAGGCCAGATAGGGATTGATCGCCTCGGCGCCGTAACCGGCAAGGCACGCGAAGTGATGGATCTCGCGCGGCTCGCCGGATTCCACCACGAGGCCCACGGAGGTGCGCAGGCCCTTGCGGATCAGGTAATTGTGCACCGCCGCCGTTGCGAGCAAAGCGGGGATCGGGATGCGGTCCGGACCCACCATGCGGTCCGTCAGGATGATGATGTTGTAGCCGCCGTGAACCGCGGCTTCGGCGCGGTCGCAAAGCCGGTCGAGCGCGCCGTCGAGCGCTTCCGCGCCGAGCTCCGACGGGTAGGTGATGTCGAGAGTCTTGGTGTCGAAGCGATCCTCGAAATGCCCGATGCAGCGGATCTTTTCCAGATCCTCGTTGGTGAGGATGGGCTGGCGCACTTCAAGCCGCTTGCGGCGCGAGGTTCCTTCGAGATCGAGGATGTTCGGGCGCGGGCCGATGAACGACACGAGGCTCATGACGAGCTCCTCGCGGATCGGGTCGATCGGCGGGTTCGTGACCTGCGCGAAGTTCTGCTTGAAATACGTATAAAGCAGTTTCGGCTTGTCGGAGAGCGCCGAGATCGGCGTGTCGGAACCCATGGAGCCGACCGCTTCCTGGCCAGTCACGGCCATGGGCTGCATGAGCAGCTTGAGGTCTTCCTGGGTGTAGCCGAAGGCCTGTTGCCGATCGAGCAGCGACACGTCGGTGCGCGACTCGCGCGCCTGCACGGGCTTGAGGTCTTCGAGCACGATCTGCGTGCGCTTCAGCCACTCTTTGTAGGGGTGGGCGTTGGAAAGCTGCTGCTTGATTTCGTCATCCGAGACGATGCGGCCTTCATCGAGGTCGATGAGCAGCATCTTGCCGGGCTGCAACCGCCACTTCTCGACGATCTTCTCCTCGGGAATCGGCAGGACGCCCATCTCGGAGGCGAGCACCACGAGCCCGTCATCGGTGACCAGATAGCGCGCCGGGCGGAGGCCGTTGCGGTCGAGCGTCGCGCCGATCTGCCTGCCGTCGGTGAAGCAGACGGCGGCGGGGCCGTCCCAGGGCTCCATGAGAGCAGCGTGATATTCGTAGAAGGCGCGCCGATCCTCGCCCATCAGCGGGTTGCCGGCCCATGCTTCGGGGATCAGCATCATCATCGCGTGGGTGAGCGAGTAGCCGCCGCGCACGAGGAATTCGAGGGCGTTGTCGAAGCACGCGGTATCGGATTGGCCCTCGTAGGAAATCGGCCAGATCTTGGAGATATCGTTGGCGAACAAATCCGAATCGACGGAAGCCTGCCGCGCCGCCATCCAGTTGACGTTGCCGCGCAGCGTGTTGATCTCGCCGTTATGGGCGACCATGCGATAGGGATGCGCGAGCTGCCATGTGGGGAAGGTGTTGGTGGCGAAGCGCTGGTGGACGAGTGCGAGCGCACTCTCGAAGCGCGGGTCCTGCAGATCGAGATAGTATTTGCCGAGCTGGTGCACCAGCACCATGCCCTTGTAGACGATGGTGCGCGACGACAGGCTGACGGGGTAATAGCCGGAGGTGCGCGCGTCCTTCATGTCGTAGACGGCGTTGGAGATGACCTTGCGGGCGAGAAACAGCTTGCGCTCGAAAGCCTCCTCGTCGTCCGACGCCTTGCCCTTGCCGACGAAGATCTGCCGGTGCAGCGGCTCGCCGGCCTTGATGCTCTCGCCGAGGTCGCTCGAATCGACCGGCACCTCGCGCCAGCCCAGCACCTGCAATCCTTCGGCGGCGATCGCCTTGTTGACGATCTCTTCGACGAGGGCGACGCCCGCGGGGTCGCGGGGCATGAACAGGTGCCCGACGCCGTATTCACCCTCGTCGGGCAGCCAGATGCCGAGCTTCGCGCATTCGGCCGCGAAAAAGCGGTGGGGGATCTGCACGAGGATGCCGCAGCCGTCGCCGCTCTTCGGATCGGCGCCCACCGCGCCGCGGTGGTCCATGTTCTCGAGGATGCGCAGGCCCTGCTCGACGATGGTGTGCGTCTTGCGGTTCTTCATGTCGGCGATGAAACCGACGCCGCAGGCATCCTTTTCGCGCGCGGGATCATACAGTCCCTGGGCCGGCGGAAAGGCGGGATCGCGGCCGAAAGGTGCGGTGTCGGGAGCACCCTCATGGCGTGACCGAACGGCGATCGGCAGGCTCTCGATGGACGCCTCGCTCATGGCAGCACTCCGACTCGTTTCAGGTCCTCGGCTCATTCCAGATCCTCACATCCGCTCAGACACATCATGGCAGCAATCGCGGCGGCTTTGGGTCTGTGGGAGAATTGGATCCCGTCGCCCGCCGTTCTTGGTCTTGGAGGGTCGGGTTCCTTGACTGGCGCCCGCTCCTCGCGGGCTCACCGGGCTGTTGTCAGCCGAGATTAGCCCGTCCCGCCCACGTTTTGGGGGCGGCGTTCGTGGTGTCTCGTTTCGTTCGCGTCTGGCGAAGCATCAAACAATATCCCAAGGGCGAGAAGCGCACGCGCTTCAAATGGGACAGCATGGCTGTCCTAATGACAGGCAAACTGGCAGACTTCACCGCAACGCACAAGAGGGTGCGCCGAAGTTTTAGCTAAAAATTTCGCCGGATGCGCCCGCTGTGCAACAAACCCACGATTTTTCGAGTCGGCGCGAAAGACTTCGCCGATAGGTCAATGTCCTTGACATGAGAAGCGCAGGCGGCAGGGTGCTGCGCCGAAGGAGAGTGTTTTCGATGAATTTTGCCAGCGACAACATCGTGGGCGCCAGCGCCCCTGTCATGGAAGCCTTGATGAAGGCCAATGCGGGAGCGATGCCAGCCTACGGCAACGACGAGTTGACCGCGCGCATAAAGGCGCGCTTCGCCGACATCTTCGACCGTGATGTGGCGGTCTTCCTGGTGACGACGGGCACGGCCGCCAACGCGCTGGCCCTGGCCTCGGCGGTTCCCCCCTGGGGGCTGTGCGTCTGTCACGAGGAGGCGCACGTGATCGACGACGAATGCGGCGCGCCCGAATTTTTCATGCACGGGGCAAAGCTCAAGGGCCTTCCCGGTGTCGGCGGCAAGATTCGGCCCGAGGCCCTGACCGCCTATCTCAAGAGCCTGCCCAAAGCCGTCAAACAGATGCCGCCCAAGGCGCTTTCGATCTCGCAGGTCACGGAATGCGGGATGGTCTATTCGACGCAGGAGATCGCGGCGCTCGGCGCGGTCTGCCGCGAATATGGGCTCTTCTTCCACATGGACGGCGCCCGTTTCGCCAACGCGCTGGTCTCGCTCGGCTGCACGCCGGCGGACATGACCTGGAAGCTGGGCGTCGATATCCTGTCCTTCGGTGCGACCAAGAACGGCTGCCTGATGGCCGAGGCGATCGTGGTGTTCAATCCGGTTCTTGCGGAGGCGATGGATTACCGCGCCAAGCGGGCCGGCCAGATCATCTCGAAAGGGCGTCTCATCGCGGCGCAATTTCAGGGCTATTTCGCCGAGGATCATTGGCTCGATAACGCCCGCCACGCCAACCTGATGGCGAAGCGGCTGTCGGATGGGCTGCTCCGGCTGCCCGGGGTGAGGCTCGGCTGGCCCACGGAGGCCAACGAGGTGTTTCCGGTGGTCCCGAACCGCGTCCACGCGGCGCTGCAGGAAGCTGGCGCCCGTTACCTGACCTGGACGGAAATCAGCCTGCCGCCGGAGGAGCGCATCGGTGCGGACGAGGAATTGATCCGGCTGGTGGTGTCGTTCGCCACGACCGAGGCGGACATCGCCCGCCTGCTCGAAGTGGCCGCATCGGCAACCGGGCGGCAGGCTGCCGAATAGACATCAAAAAGGCGCCCCGGAAGACCGGGGCGCCTCGAAAAACGCCGGACGATTACGCCGCCTGCTTGGCCTCGATGGTGGGCCCGGCCGCGGGCGTGGAAATCGGGATCAGCTTCGGCTTCTTCGCCTCCGGAATCTCGCGCACGAGATCGAGGTGAAGCAAGCCGTTCTCAAGGCTGGCGCCTGTCACCTGAACGCCGTCTGCGATCTGGAAACGTCGCTCGAAGCTGCGCGCCGCGATGCCCTGATGGAGCAATTCGGTCTTACGCGGCTCGGCGGGCTTCTTCTCGCCTCGCACCGAGAGGGAATTTTCCTTTACCTCGATGGCGAGATCCTGTTCGGTGAAACCGGCCACCGCGATGGTGATGCGGTAGGCATTCTCACCGGTGCGCTCGATGTTGTAGGGCGGATAAGTCGGGGCCGCGTCGACGCCGACCGATTGGTCGAGAAGCGCGAACAGGCGGTCGAAGCCGACCGTATTGCGGTAGAGGGGAGCAAGATCGAACTGTCGCATGGCATATCCTCCATTAGAAGCAACATGCAGAAAACGGACCACCACGATGGGCTGGGCCGCGGGATGTGCCGCCATGAGGCCGGCACGATTGTGATCTGGGAACGGCCGGGAGCGGTGTCAAGAGGCGGATGGTCAACGCGAGAATTGCCCCTATAAAGGCACTTCGCGCCGCTTAGAGAACCCCGCCGTGCTTCAACTTCTGGCCACTCCGGACAACCCGCTCCCGCCGCACCCGCACCTGGTGGAAGTGAAAACCAGCGATGGCCTGAAACTGCGGGCCGCCTATTGGCTTCCCGAAGGCGGCAGCCGAAAGGGCACGGTCTGCATCCTCCAGGGCCGGGCCGAATTCATCGAGAAATACTACGAGGTGATCGGCGAACTGCTCGAGCGCGGCTTCGCGGTGGCCGCCTTCGATTGGCGCGGGCAGGGGCTGTCCGGGCGGCAGGTCAGGAATGCCCGGAAAGGGCATGTGCGCCGGTTCGCCGATTTCCGCCGCGATATCGAGGCGATCCGCGACCAGGTGCTGGTTCCGTTCATGCCGGCGCCGCATTTTGCGCTGGCCCATTCCATGGGCGGAGCGATCGCTCTCGGCGCCGCCTATGAGAGCTGGCTGCCGTTCCGCCGTCTGGTCACCACCACGCCCATGATCGCGATCGCGATGGTTCCTTACGCAAGAGCCACCGCCTTCCTCATGCGGATCCTGCGGTGGCTGGGTTTCGGCAAGGCTTTCGTGCCGGGCGGCGGCGCGACATCGATCACCACGAAGCCCTTCAAGGGCAATCGGCTGACCGGCGATCCGGTCCGCTATGCCCGTAATGCGCATGCGGCACAGGCCATCGGCGACGGAGCCATCGGCGCGCCCACGGTCTCGTGGCTCGATTCGTCCTACCGCTTCATGAAGCGCTTCACCGATGCGCGCTACGCGCCGAAGATCCGCCTTCCGACGATGGTGATCGCCGCCGGTGCCGACCCGGTCTGCGCCACGCCCGCAACGGAACGCTTTGCCGCAAGGCTCAAGGCAGGCCACGCCATTGTGATTCCGGGTGCACGGCATGAGATCCTGATGGAGACGGACGACATCCGCGAACAGTTCTGGGCCGCCTTCGACGCCTTCATCCCCGGAACGCCCGACGGGACTTTCGAGCCGAACCCGGAGCCGGCCGTCCTAACGGCTCAGGAGTTCGATGGCGGCGGCATGGACCCGGCGATCGCCGGCCGCGACGATACGCCCGCCCTGAGCGGCTGATCCGCCGTCCCATGACGTAACGATGCCGCCCGCGCCCTCGATGATGGGGATCAGCGCCACGATGTCGTAGGGCTTGAGGCCGGATTCGACCACGAGGTCGACGTGCCCCGCGGCCAGCATGCAATAGGCGTAGCAATCGCAGCCGTAGCGCGCGAGCTTGGCGACACTCTCGACCCGGTCATAGGCCCGCAACTCGTCGCCCGCAAAGAGCTTCGGGCTCGTGGTGGAGATGATCGCGTCCTTGAGCGAGGCGCAGCGGCGCGTCCGGAGCTGGCGTTCGCCGCCCGGGCCCTGATAGGTCGAGCGGCCGCCATCGCCGAAGAAGCGTTCGCCGGTGAACGGCTGGTGCATCATGCCGAAGGCCGGTTGCCCGTTGCGGGACAGGCCGATGAGGGTGCCCCAGGTAGGCAGGCCCGCGATGAACGCACGGGTGCCGTCGATGGGATCGAGCACCCACACATATTCGGCGTCCTCCCGCTCGTTCCCGAACTCCTCGCCCACGACCCCGTGGGTCGGAAACGATCGCTTGATAATCTGCCGCATGGTCGATTCGCCGGCCCGGTCGGCCTCGGTCACCGGGTCGAAGTCCCCGCCGCGGGATTTGTCGTCGGTGGCGATGGCCGTCCGGAAGAACGGCATGATGGCCTGACCGGACACGGTCGCGAGCTCATTGACGAATTGCGAGAAGTCGATGACCGCCATGGCGGGGTTAATCCTTCGTATTTCGCGGCGACTTTGCCGATTTGCGCGAGAGGTGACAAATTTAATCGCCAACTCCCTTGGCGTGCCGTCCGCCTTCCGCTTTTATCAAGCGCATTCGCCCGGGCAAGTGACCCCTGGCACCTGATCGGACAATAACAAGAATGAATTTGGCTTCTCCTACGGCCGTGCGGCAACGCRAAACGGCTTACGTTCTGATCACGGCCCTCATCGCGGTCTATGCCCTCAGTCAGTTCCTGCGCAATTCGGTCGGCGTCATCGCCGGCGACCTCGCGGGTGAATTGGCCCTGTCGGCGACCCAGATCGGGCTCCTGTCGAGCACATTCTTCTTCTCCTTCGCGGCGGCGCAGATCCCCGTCGGGATCGCGATGGATCGTTACGGTCCGAAAAACACCATGCTGGCGACCGCTGTGCTGGCTGCCGCGGGCACCCTCCTGTTCGCGATGGCGCCCTCCGCCACCACGCTGATCGCCGCGCGGGCGCTCATGGGCCTCGGATGCTCGACCTTCTTCATGGCGCCCCTGCTGATCTATGCGCGCCGCTTCCCGCCCGAGCGCTTCGCTAGCCTGACCAGCCTCCAGATGGGTTTCGCCAATCTGGGGACGCTCGCGGCGACCGCCCCGCTTGCCGCCTCGGCGGCGGTCATCGGCTGGCGGGAGACCTTTTTGGGCGTGGCGGCGCTCGTGGTGGTCGTCGCGATTGCCGTCGTGGTCGCGGTCCCGCGCGATTCGCGCCAGAAGACCGGCGTGGAGAGCTGGGCCTCGGCCTTTCGGGGCGTCGGCGAATGCCTGAAGGTCAGATCGTTCTGGCCCGTCTTCTTCGTCCACCTCACCGCCTATTCGTGTTTTGCCACCATGATCGGCCTGTGGGGCGGCCCTTATCTCACGGACGTTCATGGTGCCGACCACTCGGTTCGCGGCAACATCCTGCTGCTCGGCGCGACCGCGCAGATGATCGGTCTTTTCGCATGGGGCGCCATGGATCGGTTCTGGGGCAGCTACAAGCGTCCGGTGCTGGCGGGCGGATTGGTGAGCGCCATCCTGCTGATCGTTCTGGCGGTCTTTCCGATCGACCGTACCGCGGCAACCGTCTGGTTCGGCCTGTTCGGCTTCGCGGTGGCCTTCACGCCCATCCTGACGGCGCACGGCAAGTCACTGTTTCCGCCCAATCTCACCGGACGCGGCATCACCCTGATGAATATCGGGGCCATCGGCGGCGCGTTCCTGTCCCAGAGCGTGACCGGCGTGCTGATGGATGCCGTCGGGCGCTCGTCTATCGGTGTCTATCTCCCTGAGGGATACCGGCTGGTCTTCGCCGCTTTGGCGGTCTGGCTCCTGGTCAGCCTCGCCTTCTACACGCGGGCCGTCGACCCGCATCCTAGCAGGCATGCGCGGAACGCATAGAAAAACCGATAAAATGTTGTTGCGTTTTGTGCGCTGCATCTATATTTTGTGCATTGCGGTATGGCGATTGGCGTCGTCCTACCGTTGCCCTTCTTGGGCGTTTCCTCCCTAAACTTCGGGCCGCTCGCAAGGGCGGCCTTTTTTTCTGCCGGCATTGGTCTGCGAGACTACTCGGCGGCGATTCTGTGGGGGGTCACTTCGCCACCCAGATCGTCCATCACCTGCCGGAAGGCGTGCTGGAGGTCCGCCGCGAGCGTGGCGAAGCCGGGCTTCTTCTCCAGCGTCCGCTCCTCCATGTAGATCGCCCGGTTGATCTCGATCTGGAGCGCGTGCCGCCCGAGGGCGGGTTCTCCGTAATGCTCGGTGATGAAGCCCCCCGCATACGGCTTGTTGCGGACCACCGTGTAGCCGCGCCCCCGAAGGGCTGCTTCCATCAGGTCGGTCAGCACCGGCGCGCAACTCGTCCCGTAGCGGTCACCCAGCACCACGTCGGCTTTGGCGCCCTCGTCGCGATTGACGCTGCTCGACGGCATCGAATGCCCGTCGATCAGGATTGCTTCGCCGAACGTCTGGGCGGTGCGCCGTACGAGCTGCCGGAGCATCCGGTGATAAGGCTTGTAGAGCCATTCGATCCGCCGCAGGGCCTCATCCACCGGAAGGCGTCCACAATAAATTTCCTGTCCGTCCGCGACGATCCGCGGGATCGTCCCTAAGCCGCCGGCGACGCGCATGGAGCGAGTATTGGCGAATGAGGGAATGCGTCCGTCGAACATGCGCGAATCGAGCTCGTACGGCTCCCGGTTGAGATCGAGATAGGCGCGCGGAAACTGCGCCGACATCAGGGGAGCGCCAAGCTCGGCCGCGGGTGCGAAAAGCGCATCCACATACGCATCCTCCGAGCGCCGCAGCGCCAAGGCGTCGAGGCGCGACTGGGCCAGGAAAGAGGACGGGTAGATGGCCCCCGCATGCGGAATATTGAACACGAGGGGCAGCGTCTGCGCCGGCGGCTCGATGATGACGAAAGCGGGGTCGAACTCGTCGATGATGGCTGGACGCATCCGGGACACTGGCTTTGCTGGCTTTCCACCAATCGTGGTATCGGGCCAGTTTAAGCCAGCGGCCCGATCTGTCCACGACAATGCTCGCGCGGGAGCGCAGGTTTTTCACGGGTTATTTACCCGGACCCGTCATGAAGAGGCGATACATCGAGACGATTTGGGGCTTGCGGCTGATGAAGATCCTTCTTGCCGAAGACGACAACGACATGCGCCGCTTCCTCGTGAAGGCGCTGCAGAACGCCGGCTATGAGGTCGCGTCGTTCGACAACGGTCTTTCGGCCTATGACCGGCTGCGGGAGGAACCCTTCGAGCTTCTCCTCACCGACATCGTGATGCCCGAAATGGACGGCATCGAGCTGGCGCGCCGGGCCACCGAGCTCGACCCGGAGATCAAGGTGATGTTCATCACCGGCTTCGCCGCCGTCGCCCTGAACCCGGATTCGCAGGCGCCCCGCGACGCGAAGGTGCTCTCGAAGCCCTTCCACCTGCGCGATCTGGTGGATGAAGTCGATAAAATGATGGCCGCCTGAAAAAGGTCGCCCTCACGGCTTGCGCACCCGCGCGCTAGCCGGTATATCGCGCTCCACACCCGAAACGGGGCGCAAAATCGCCGTTTCTCGGGCGCGTAGCTCAGCGGGAGAGCACTACGTTGACATCGTAGGGGTCACAGGTTCAATCCCTGTCGCGCCCACCATTTGCTTATTGGCGGCCTTACCCGTGAGGCCGCAGGAGACCGGACATGAAGATCCGCAACTCGTTGAAGTCGCTCCGCGGCCGTCACCGCGACAACCAGCTGGTTCGTCGCAAAGGTCGCGTGTACATCATCAACAAGACCCAGAAGCGCTACAAGGCCCGCCAGGGTTGAGTTGCGTCGCGGCCGGACGACGTTCCGCCGCACGGTTTTATGAATTGACGGCGCATACCGGGATCCCCAAAGATCCCGGTATGCGCTTTTTTGTGCTTGCCCTGATCGCATTGCTCGGCCTTTCGGCGCCTGCGGCCCTGGCGCAGGGTGCGCGCCGTTCCGAGGATGCACCGGGCCAGACCCGCAAGCCGCCCAGCCGCTCCCCGTCCCGCGCCGTCACCCTCGACACGCTGTTCGAGCGGCTGGCGAAAGCCGAAACCGAGATCGAGGCCCAAGGCATCGCGGGCCTGATCGAGCGCCGCTGGTCCCGTTCCGGGTCCGACACCGCCGACCTTCTGTTGAATCGGGCTTCGCAGGCCGTCGAGAAGAAGGAGCTCGATCTCGCGGTCGAGCTTCTCGACCGGGTGGTGACGCTCCAGCCAGGCTGGGCCTCGGCCTGGTACACGCGCGCGACCGTTTTCTACCAGCTCGAGGATCCGGTGGCCGCCATGGCGGATCTTAACCGCGCCCTGAAGCTCGAACCCCGCCATTACGCCGCGTGGGCGGGCCTCGGCCAGATCTTCATGGCCGGCGACGACAAGGCGCGGGCCCTCGAAGCCTTCCGCCGCGCCCTCAAGATCAACCCGCAGATTTCCAGCCTCCAGCCGATCGTCGAGAAGCTGGGGCACGAGATCGAGGGGCTCGATCTCTAGAGTGGAAAAAAGCGATATCCGGCTGCGGTCCCACGCATGAAAAGCCTTTTCGTCATCGGTGTGGCCGCGGCGTTTCTCCTCATTGGCTGCGCCATCTTCACGGCCCTCTACGCCCGGCTGATGGAGGCCCGCTACCCGCCGACCGGCCGGTTCCTCGATGTCGACGGGCTTCGCCTGCATTACGTGGACCGATCTCCCGCAGGAAGGGAGCCCGGGGTCACCATCGTGCTGCTGCACGGGGCCTCGTCCAATCTGGCTGAATCGATGCTGGGCCTCGGCGACGCGCTTACCCATCGCTACCGGGTGATTGCCTTCGACCGGCCGGGGCATGGATACAGCGCGCGGGCACCCGGGCTGGAATCGGCCGAGCCCGCCGATCAAGCGCGGGTCATCGCCAATGCCCTTCGACAACTCGGCATTGGCCGGGCGCTCGTCGCGGGTCATTCGTTGGCGGGCGCGATCGTGGCTCGTCTCGCCCTCGATCACACCGACGTCACGGGCGGCATTCTGATCCTGTCGGGCGCCACCTATCCGTGGCCCGGCGGCGAGATTTCCTGGTATCACCGGCTGGCGGCATCGTCCTTCGGACGGCTCGTCACCGCCACCATTGCGACGCCGCTTGCTCTCATGATCTTTCGGCCCGTAGCCGCCCAGAGCTTCGCCCCGCAGGACATGCCGGAGGATTTTACCTGGCGCGCGCAGATCGGATTGCTCCTGCGGCCCGACACCATGCTGGCGAATGGCCGCGACGTCGCGGTGCTCCACGCGGCGGTCGAGCGGCAAAGCCCGCGATACGGTGAAATCCGCATGCCCGCGACGGTGATCGGCGGCGATGCGGACGACGTCGTCTGGACCGATCTGCACAGCCGCTCGTTCGCACGGGACGTGCCCGACGCCCAACTCGTCGTCCTGCCGGGCATCGGTCATATGCCGCAATATGTGCGCGGCGACCTCATTTGTCGTGAAATCGACACCCTGGCGGACCGCATGGCGGTCCCTGCCAGGGCGGATTGAGAAATCAGGCCTTGGCGGCGTGTTCGGGACTGATGAACGCGACCCGCACCATGTTGGTGGCGCCGGGCGTTCCGAAAGGCACGCCCGCCACGATGATGATGCGCTCGCCGACCTGCGAGAAGCCTTCACGGACCGCGAATTTGCAGGCGCGGAACGCCATGTCGTCGACGTCGCTCGCATCCTTGGTGCGGATGGGGTGCACGCCCCAGACCAGGGCCAGCCGACGGGCCGTGTCGGCATTGGGGGTCAGAGCGAGAATCGTCGAGTTGGGGCGTTCGCGGGCAATGCGGAACGCCGTCGAGCCGGACGAGGTCCAGGCTGTGATGGTCTTGAGCGCCAGCGTATCCGCGATCTGGTGCGCGCCGGCCGCGATGGCGTCCGAGCCGGTCTGCTCCGGCGGCGTCGCCTGGCTCCGCAGGATCGTCCAATAGCTCTGGTCCTGCTCCACCTCTTCGGCGATGCGGCTCATGGTGGCGACCGCCTCGACCGGATACTGGCCCGAGGCGCTCTCCGCCGAGAGCATCACCGCATCGGCGCCGTCATAGACGGCCGTTGCCACGTCCGACACCTCGGCGCGGGTCGGAACCGGCGCGACGATCATCGATTCGAGCATCTGGGTCGCCACCACAACGGGTTTGCCGAGACGGCGGGCCGTGCGGACGATGAGCTTCTGGATGCCCGGGACCTTTTCCAGCGGCATTTCGACCCCGAGATCGCCGCGCGCCACCATGACGGCGTCGGAGATTTCCATGATCTCGTCGAGGCGCGTGATCGCCTGAGGCTTTTCCAGCTTCGACATCACGAGCGCACGCCCCTGCGCCACCTTCTTGACCTCGGCCACGTCCTCGGGACGCTGCACGAAGGACAGGGCGATCCAGTCGACCCCCGCATCGAGGGCCGCTTCGAGATCGGAGCGGTCCTTCTCGGTCATCGCCGCCACGGGGATCACCGTGTCGGGCAGGCTGACGCCCTTGCGGTTGGAAATCCGGCCGGCGACCTCCACCTCGGTCAGGGCCGAGCCTTCCTTCACGCTCTTCACGCGCAGGCGAAGCTTGCCGTCATCGATCAGGATCGTGTGGCCGGGCTCGAGCGAGGACAGGATTTCCGGGTGCGGAAGATGCACGCGCTTCGCGGTGCCGAGCGTCTTGTTGGCATCGAGGGTGAAGGCCTGTCCCTTGACGAGCGTCACGCCATCGTTCTCGAACATGTCGACGCGCAGCTTCGGGCCCTGCAGGTCGGCCAGAATGGCGATGGGCCGCTTGAATTTCGCTTCCACCGCCCGGATCATCGCGACGCGTTCGCGCAGCTTCTCGCGCGGCAGGTGGCTCATGTTGAGGCGGAAGACGTCGGCGCCCGCTTCAAACAATTTGGCGACCATTTCGGGATTCTCGGAAGCCGGTCCCAACGTGGCCAAAATTTTCGTGCGCCGTCCGCGTCTCATTCTCATTGCCCCCCTGGGCGGTTCGTTTCCGTGAGCTGGATCGTCCAGCTTTTCTGTTCACCCGTATCGACCTCGAAGAAGCCGCTGCGATCGAAGCCCCGGGCCAGGCAATCTTCGGTTCCGCGCACGGTGAATTCGCGTTCCCGCGTGCACATGAAGGAGCGGCCGCTCCATTCGCCGCCGCGGTCGTAATCCATCGCATAAACGTAATAGAACCGGCCCGAGAGCTGCCCCTTGAGAAGGGTCTCGCAACCCCGCGAGTTGAGGTTCCACCAGCCCTCCGTCACCCAGCCCTGCGCGTCGCGGTAGCCGAGCGCGATGCCGACCCGGCTCGACGTCATGTTGCACAGGCGCAGATCCGCCCGCGCAGGCGTCGCCGCCACGAGCGATCCCGACGCTAGAGCGAAGGCGAAGCCCAGAATGGTGCCGGCACGACGGCCGACGCCGAGACTTCGCCGCCAGCCAGGAGCCGATGAGAAAAATGCGGCGGTCATGGATGTATGTTCAGGTCGTTCAGGATGAAGAAATCGCACAATGCTTCGACGAGTATGGGGAATCCTTGTCGGCTAGAAGCCGGGCCGCATCAAGACCCTGCCGGCATTTCATCCCGGCTAAGCTCGGGAAAAGTGCCGCCTTGAAGGCTTCGGCGCGGCAAAACCCCTTGTTCGGAGAGGAGACAGGCTCGGCAGGCCGTCACCGCGCCGAAGGCGGCCGCGGCCGCGCGGCCCAGATGCCGAGCAGGATCAGGGCCCCGCCGAGGCTCTGGATCAGCGTCAGCGCTTCACCGAGGATCAGCCAGCCGAACAGGGCGGCGACAATGGCCTCGAGGAAGATGACAAGCGACGAGAAGACCGGCGGAAGCCGCCCGAGCGCCACCGCCAGAAGCCCTTGCCCGCCCGCCTGGCTGATGAAGGCCATGGCGGTCAGCGCCGCGATACCCTGCCACGTATGCGGCACGAGCCGCGTATCGAACAGGATGGCGACGAGGAGAAGCACCGCCGCGGTGATGAGGCCGGCCTCGAACGTCACCCGAGCGGCGCCCGCGCTGTCGCGCGCGCGCCCGACGGCCAGGAAATAGAGACCGAAGAAGAAGGCCGTGCAGATGCCGAAGATGTCGCCGCGGATGCGGGCCGGGTCGACCTGCAGGCTCTGGCCGATCAGCGCCGCCCCCCCGAGCAGGCAAAGGACAAGTCCCACGAT
>NZ_JBFUHH010000104.1:0-14323 GCF_056402495.1 Microvirga sp. P4_A5
TGCCCTTGCCCTCGTCGCCCCACTGGGCGCCCACGACAACCACATTCGCCATCGCCTTCAAGCCTCGCATAAAAAAACCCCGGCGCAAGGCCAGGGTTTGGTGGAAAAACCTTGCAAACTCTCTTGGTGGATCGGGCCCGAGAGGTCAACCCGGCAGACGCGATTCCACCCGCCAAGTCATCCTGTGGCCCGCTCGTGGCGGATTTCGGGCGCGACATTGCGCTACGGCAACGATTGTGACTAAGTTACATCATGAAGATCCGCCACACCGACTTCGCCGAACTCCCGGACGGGGCGCCCCTCCTGCATCCCGTCCAGCCCGCTCTAGAGCGCGAGGCTGTCAGAGCCGCCGAGGATGAGGTCGAGGCCCGCCTCGTTGCGATCCTCGACGGCATGGGTGACGCTTTCTGCGTGCTCGATCGCGAGCTGAGATTGATCCATGCCAACGCCTCGTTGCTGTCGGTTCTCGACCGCCCGTTAGAAAGCCTTCGGGGTCGCGTGCTCTGGGACATTTTCCCGCATCTCAGGACAGCCGATCTCGAGCGCTGCTTCGAGACAATGCAGGGCGCCGCTGTTCCGGCGACGACGCGCATCGAAGTCGTGACCGYCACCGGCTGCCAGATCGACTGCGCCGTCTTCCCTCTCGGCACCGGGATCGGCATCAGCTTCCGGGACGGCGGCGAGCGGCGCAGAGCCGATGAAGTGCTGCGCGAAAGCCAGGCGCAGATTGGCGCTCTCGCGGACAATCTCCCGCTCGGGATGGTCTATCAGATGGATAACGGCCTCGGATATGAACACCGGCGCTTCGTTTACGTATCGGCAAGCTGCGAACGCCTGAACGGGATTCCGGCCGATCGGGTTCTGCGGGACCCACACCTGCTGTTCGACCTCATTCTCCCCGAACACCGCGACCATGTGTTCGCGACGCTTTCGGCGTCTCAAGCAGGGCAGACGCCCTTCGACGTGGAATTTGCCATCAGGCATGCCAAGACCGGCCAGATCCGCTGGCAGCGGATTGTCGATGCGCCGCGCATCCTGCCGAACGGGGCCACGGTGTGGGACGGCATCCAGATCGACATCACGGACCACAAGCGCGCCGAGGATCACCTCCAGCTCCTGGTCAACGAGCTCAACCATCGCGTCAAGAACACGCTCACCACCGTTCAATCCCTGGCAGCGCAAAGCTTTCACAGCTTGGGGTCGCCGGATAGCGAAAGTCTCCTGCAATCGCGCACGACCTTCGAGGCGCGCCTTTTCGCGCTCGCGCGCAGCCACGACATCCTGACCCGCGAAAGCTGGGACGGCGCCTGCCTGCGCGACATCGCCCGCCAGGCGGTGGAGCCTTACCTGACGCCGGAACGAAGCCGGGCCTTCGATCTCCACTGGCCCATGCTGCGACTGTCCCCGTCCCTCGCGCTCGGCCTGTCGATGGCGTTTCACGAGCTTTGAACCAACGCGCTCAAATACGGCGCGCTTTCTCAAGGAGGCGGCAAAGTCAGTCTCGCCTGGAGCAAGCCCGCGCGTCCTTCGCGGCAGATCGATATCCGATGGGAAGAGCGCGAGGGCCCGCCTGTCTCGGCGCCCAGCCGCAAGGGGTTCGGCACGAGGCTCATCGAGCGCCTCGCCCGCGAAGTCGGGGGAACGGTCGAGATGGAATATGCGCCGGCAGGCCTCGTCTGCACGGTCACGGTTCCCTACCCGGTTGCCTGATCTTTGTTTTAACCGCGCCCGCGCCGGCTTTTCTCTGGCTTCACGCGCGAGGTGACGAAGTTCCGGATCTCCCGTGTCCGGCGAACGGGGTCGATGATCTCCGCATCGACGCCGAGGCGCCACGCGAGATCGCCGCGGCCCGGGTTCCGATGCAGCTCATCGAGCAGGGCGACATATGATTGCGCTGCAGCGAGGCTCTGACAGAACCCCTCGCGAACGAGAATTTCGGTCCTTCGCGCAAGGATGACCGACAACTCGCCGAGGCTGAATTCGGGGTGATATTGAACGCCCCAGAAGGTGCCGCCGCCATGGCGGACCTCCGCCGCCTGGATCGCCGAGATGTCGTTAAACGACAGGATCGTGCAATCGGCGGGCGAGGCGGTCACCATGTCGAGATGGATCGCCGGCGCATCGTAGACGGAAGGGCGGCCCTGAAGCATGGGATGCGTGAGGCCGGATTCGGTGGGCAGGATCCGGCGCGCAACGCCCACCTCGCGACCAACGGGATTGCGCTGCACGTCCCCGCCGGCGGCGACCGCCGCGACCTGAAGACCCCAGCAGGAGCCGAAGGCGGGCGTGTGCGAGGCATAGATGGCCCGCATCAGATCGATCTGCCGCAGGATATCCGGCGTCCGGTCGTAAATGCTGAGATGCGAACCCGTCAGCACGATCCCGTCATAGGATTCGAGCCCGGCCGCATCGGGCAGGTTCGCGCCCTCATCTGCCGGAAAGGCGAGGTCGCATACGATGTCCTGCTCGATCTCCTGAAGCACCGCCGCATAGGACTCGGAGGGCATCTTTCCATACGCGTCCCTGTGGGTCTGCCTTGCGTCACGCGTATTGCCCTCGACCACCAGAAATCTTAAGTCCATAAGCTGTCCCTGCCTTTGCTCGACGCCGGTTAGACCGAACCGCCCGCCGCGGCAAGCGCCCTGAGGTCTGAAATTCCATGAGGCTCGTGAATTCTCTCTGGGAGAGGCTCTTCGGACGAGCGGTGCTTCTGCTCATGCTGGCGATGCTGATGTGGGGCGGCAACGCTGTCGCGGGGCGGCTCGCGGTGGGCGAGGTGTCGCCGATGGCGCTCACCTGCCTCAGATGGGTGATGGTCATCGCCGTGCTGCTGCCGTTCGTCGCCCGTCGGATGGTGGCCGAATGGGCGGTCCTGCGGACCGGGTGGCGCGTCATCATCCTGTCGGGGATCTTCGGCTTCACGATATTCAACGCGCTCTTCTACACAGCCGCGCATTACACGAGCGCCGTCAACCTCACCCTCTTTCAAGGCTCCATCCCGGTGATGGTGCTGATTGCCTCCGTGCTGTTCTTTCGCATTCGCGTCTCCCCGGTTCAGGTCGTCGGCATGATCGCGACGCTTGCGGGCGTCATCATCGTGTCGATCAAGGGAGATCTGGAGATTCTGCGGACCCTCGCCCTCAATATCGGCGACGTGTTCACGCTCATCGCCTGTGTGTTCTATGCCGCCTATACGCTGGGGTTGCGGCGCAAGCCGCCCGTGTCGGGCATGGTCTTCTTCACGTCCCTGGCGATCGTCGCCTTCATCACGTCACTGCCGTTGCTGGGGATGGAGATCGTGCGCGGCACGGTGCAATGGCCGACGCCGACGGGCTGGCTCATCATGCTGTATATCGGCCTGCTCCCGTCGCTGGTAGCGCAGGTCTTCTTCATCCGCGGGGTGGAACTGATCGGTGCCGCCCGCGCGGGCATTTTCGTCAATCTGGTGCCGGTTTTTGGCGCTCTGCTGGCGGTGGTGCTTCTCGGCGAACCGTTCGCGCTTTACCACGCCGTCGGCCTGGCGCTGGTTCTCGGCGGGATCTGGCTCGCCGAACGGCGCACCTGATCCCGCCGAAGTCGGCCTGTCTAGAATGTCACCGAGCGCGCCCGCTTCACCTGCGGGATCTCTTCGATCTTGCGCAGCAGTTCCTCGGACACCGGCTGGTCGACGGACACGAAGCAGATCGCATCGCCGCCGGCGCGGTCGCGACCCAGCGCGAAGGTCGCGACGTTGACGCCGGATTCGCCCAGCAGCGTTCCGAAGCGCCCGATAAAGCCCGGCTTGTCGTCGTTGCGCACGTAGATCATGTGCGGGGCGAATTCCGCATCGACCGCGATATCGCGGATCTCGATGACGCGCGGCTTGCCGTCCTGGAACACCGTTCCGCCCGCGTGCCGTGACATGTCCTCGGCCTGCACGATGATGCGGATGAAGCTCTCATAGTCGCGGACCGCGCGTTCCCGCTTGACCTCCTCGATGGTGATGCCGCGATCGCGCGCGACGATCGGCGCCGACACCATGTTGATGTCCTCCAGGAACGGACGCAGCACGCCCGTCACCGCAGCCGACGTGAGTGCGCGGGTGTTCATCTCGGCGACCGCGCCCTCATATTCGATGCGGATGCCCTTGATGGGCGCCTCGGTGAGCTGACCCAGGAACGAGCCGAGCTTCTCGGCCAAAGCCACGAAAGGCTTCAGGCGCGGCGCTTCCTCGGCGGAGATCGACGGGAAGTTGACGGCGTTCTGAATCGCGCCCTGCAAGAGGTAATCCGACATCTGCTCGGCCACCTGCAACGCAACGTTCTCCTGCGCTTCCGTGGTGGCGGCGCCCAGATGCGGCGTGCACACCACATTGGGATGCCCGAAGAGCGGGTTGCTGGTCGCCGGTTCCTCGATGAAAACGTCGAAGGCGGCGCCCGCCACATGACCGGAATCGAGAGCGGCCCGCAGGGCGACCTCGTCCACCAATCCACCGCGCGCGCAATTGATGATGCGCACGCCCTTCTTGGTCTTGGCGATGTTCTCTGCCGACAGGATGTTCTTGGTCTTCTCGGTCATCGGCACGTGCAGCGTGATGATGTCGGCGCGGCGGAGCAGCTCGTCGAGCTCCACCTTCTCCACGCCGATCTCGATCGCGCGCTCCGGCGACAGGAAGGGATCGTAGGCGATGACCTTCATGCGCAGGCCGATGCCGCGCTCGGCCACGATCGAGCCGATATTGCCGCAGCCGATGATGCCCAGCGTCTTGGCGGTCAATTCCACGCCCATGAAGCGGTTCTTCTCCCACTTGCCGGCCTGGGTCGAGGCGTCGGCTTGCGGGATCTGGCGGGCGAGCGCGAACATCATCGCGATGGCATGTTCGGCGGTGGTGATGGAATTGCCGAAGGGCGTGTTCATCACGATCACGCCCTTGGCGGTCGCGGCCGGAATCTCGACATTGTCGACGCCGATGCCGGCGCGGCCGATCACTTTCAGGTTCTTGGCCCGTTCGAGAATCTTGGCCGTCACCTTCGTGGCGGAGCGTATGGCAAGACCGTCGTAATCGCCGATCACAGCCGCAAGCTTGTCCTTGTCCTTGCCGAGCTCGGGCTGGAAATCAACGTCGATGCCGCGATCCTTGAAGATCTGGACGGCTGCGGGCGAGAGGGCATCGGAAATGAGAACGCGGGGTTTGGTCATGGGGCACCTCGAGCTCCCCTCCCCCTTGCGGGGAGGGGTGGGGGGTGGGGGTCGTCCCACCGGAAAACGGGGAAGAAAATTGAGATGAGGAGACAGGTTGTCTTAAAGCCGTCTCCAGAATGGTGTGCGATCGCGTTGGCCGCCGACCCCCACCCTGCCCTCCCCGCAAGGGGGAGGGGAAAAGAGCGCTACGCCGCTTTCGCGAGCTTGGCTTTTTCCTGCGCGAAGGCCCAATCGAGCCATGGCGTCAGGGCCTCGAGATCGGAGGCTTCGACCGTCGCGCCGCACCAGATCCGCAATCCCGCGGGAGCATCCCGATAGGCCCCGATATCGAGGGCAACGCCCTCTTTCTCGAGAGCGGCCGTGATGCCCTTGGCCACCTGTGCCACGGCCTCGGGACCTTTGGCGACCACATCCGCGTCGGCGATGACGAGGCACGCGCTGGTGTTGGATGCGGTTGCCGGAACCTTCGTCAGGTTGGCGATCCAGGGCGTGCGCGCGACCCAATCGTGGATGACCTTCGCGTTGGCATCCGCCTTCGCCAGAAGGCCTTTCAGCCCGCCGATTCCTTCAGCCCATTCGAGCGCATCGATGTAATCCTCGACGCACAGCATGGACGGGGTGTTGATGGTCTCGCCTTCGAAGATGCCCTCGATCAGCTTGCCGCCCTTGGTCATGCGGAAGATCTTCGGCAGCGGCCAGGCCGGCTTGTAGGTCTCCAGCCGCTCGACGGCGCGCGGCGACAGGATCAGCATGCCGTGCGCGGCCTCGCCGCCGAGCACCTTCTGCCAGGAGAACGTCACCACATCGAGCTTGGCGAAATCAAGCCTCTGGGCGAATGCCGCCGAGGTGGCGTCGCAGATGGTCAGGCCTTCACGGTCCGACGCGATCCAGTCGGCATTCTCGACGCGCACGCCGGAGGTCGTGCCGTTCCAGGTGAACACCACGTCGCGCGTCTTGGTATCAACCTTCGAGAGATCCGGCAGGAGGCCATAATCGGCCGTCGTGACGCGGGCGTCGTCCAGCTTGAGCTGCTTGACCACATCCGTGACCCAGCCCTCGCCGAAGCTCTCCCAGGCCAGCATCTCGACCGGGCGGGCGCCCAGCATCGACCACAGCGCCATTTCGACGGCGCCGGTGTCGGAAGCAGGCACGATCCCGATGCGATAATCGGCCGGGACCTCGAGCACTTCGCGTGTGAGGTCGATGGCGCGTTTCAGGCGCGCCTTGCCGAGCTTCGCCCGATGGGAGCGACCCAGCGTATCGGTTTTGAGATTTTGGAGAGACCATCCGGGGCGCTTCGCGCAGGGGCCGGACGAAAAGAAAGGCGAGCGCGGGCGCGCTGCGGGCAGATCGGTCATGGCTATCCATCCTTCCAGATGGTTGCCCCTCGTTGGGGAGGGGTTTCCCGCTGTCGGATATGCCGGATACCACCCGCCCCGTCAAGGTCGGCGCTGCCCGGAATTTCCGCAGCGGCATATTACGAAATCGTAATACAAAATGTCGTGCTTGCTACGGTATGGTCGCTTTTGGCTGGCACAACTTGTGCTACGAGCCTAGCGACATCGTGTCGAGTTTCAGGGAGTAACCATGCGCGTCTCCGGTCAACTCGCCGTCATCGCCGTGCTGGGGGCAGCAGGCTTTGGAGGCTGGTATGCCTATCAGGGCGGCCATCTGGCCAAAGCGCCGGTGATCGGCAGCTATTTCGCCGGACCGGCTCCCCAGGCGTCCGGGCCCTCCGCGGGCCGGCGCGGCGGCGCGACGGGGCCTGCGAGCGTCGAGGTCGACACCGTGAAGACCGGCCGGGTGGTTGAAGTGCGCGAATCCGTCGGCACCGTGCGTGCCTTCGAATCCATCACGGTGACTGCCCGGATTGCAGGCATTATCAAGGAGATCCGCTTCGAGGAAGGCCAGAACGTCAAGGCCGGCGACGTGCTGGTGCAGTTGGACGCGGACGAGCGACGGGCGGAAATCGAGCAGGCCATCGCCGAGGCCAACCGCGCCAACGCCCTCAAGAACGAGATTTCCATCAAGCTCGAACGCGCCCAGGCGCTCAACAAGACCGGAGCCGGCACCGGCGCCCAGGTCGAGGACCTGACCGCGCAGGTGAAATCCCTCGACGGCGCCCTCGCCTCCGCCCAGGCCCAGCGGAAGGCTGCCGAGGCAAGGCTCGAAGAACTCACCATCCGGGCGCCCTTCTCGGGTCGCGTCGGCACGCGTTCGGTCTCGCTCGGAGCCTATATCTCGCCTGGCACGCGCATCACGTCCCTCGACGATCTGTCACGCATCCGTCTCGATTTCGCCATACCCGAGAATCTTCTCGGTCGCCTGAAGGCCGGCCAGACGGTCAACGCGACGTCGGCGGCCTATCGCGGCCGTACCTTCACGGGCGTCGTCTCGACCATCGACACCCGCGTCGATCAGGCGACGCGAACGATCCGGCTGACGGCCGAATTCAAGAATTCCGACGAGGCCCTGAAGCCCGGCATGTTCCTGTCGGTGGGGCTCGAGGTGACGACGAAGGAGGACGCCGTTCTCATTCCCGAGGAGGCCGTCGTCAGCGAAGGGCTTCGGCAGCTCGTCTATCCGGTCAAGAACAACAAGGTCGAGCGGCGCGTCATTCGCATCGGCCAGCGCCAGAACGGCAAGGTCGAGGTACTGGAAGGTCTTCAGCCCGGCGAGTCGATCGTCGTGCTGGGAGTCCAGCGCGTTCGCCCCGGCGCCGAGGTCATTGCACGGCCGCTCGGTTCCACAGCGCCGGCACCGACCGTGCCGGCGGCGAACCGAGAACAGCCGTCGCGAAGTTCGCTGAACGTCCCGCAGGCCATCGGCAGCGCCGTCGCTGCCGAACGGAACTAGTTTGTGTTCGCCTCCTCGGAGGCGCGTGTCGAATCGCCCTTGAAATTGCGCTTCGCCTGAAACCGGATCGAACAGAGCTATGCAGGTTTCCGACCTCTTCATCCGCCGACCGGTCTTCGCCGTGGTCGTCAGCCTGTTGCTGATCGTCGGCGGATTGGCCGCGCTCATGAACCTGCCGGTGCGCGAATATCCGAGCGTCGACAAGCCCATCGTGTCCGTGTCGACGATCTATCGCGGCGCGTCCAACGAGGTCATCGAAAGCCGCGTCACCGAAGTCATCGAAGGCGCGGTGGCGGGCATCGAGGGTATCAGCCAGATCAACTCGCAGAGCCAGAACGATCGCTCGTCCGTCTCGATCGAATTCGACGTGGCGCGCAACCCCGAAGCCGCAACCTCGGATGTGCGCGACGCGGTGTTCCGCGTGGTCGGCCGCCTGCCCGACGGCGCCGAACAGCCGGTGATCCGCAAGGTCGACGACAACGCCTCTGYCATCATGTGGGTGACGGTCACCTCCGACACCTACGACGCGCTCGAACTCAGCGATTTTCTCAAGCGCGTCTACGTGGACAGGCTCTCCACCGTCGACGGCGTCGCCAATGTCTATCTCGGCGGCGAGCGGCGCTACGCCATGCGGATCTGGATCGATCGCGCGGCGCTCGCCGCGCGCGGCCTGACCGCGCAGGACATCGAGACGGCGATCAAGCGGCAGAACGTGGAATTGCCTGGCGGGCGCATCGAATCCGCCCAGCGCGAATTCACCGTCAAGACCGATTCCCGCCTCTCCACGCCCCAGGATTTCGAACAGGTCATCATCTCCAACAAGAACGGCTACCTTGTCCGCCTGCGCGAAGTGGCGCGGGTCGAGGTGGGCGCGGAAGATACGCGGTTCGAATTCTACGATGCGGGGCGCACCGCCATCGGCCTCGGCATCGTGCGGCAATCGACCGCCAACACACTCTCGGTGGCGGACGGCGTGCGCGCCGAACTCGACGAGCTGAAGGGTTCGCTCCCGCCCGGCACCAAGGCCGATGTGTCCTACGACGAGAGCCAGTTCATCCGCGCATCCATCAACGGTGTGTTGAAGACGCTGGTGGAGGGCCTCGTCCTCGTGATCCTCGTCATCCTTCTCTTCCTGCGCGACTGGCGCTCGACCATCGTTGCCATGGTGGCGATTCCGGTCTCGATCACCGCCGCCTTCATGGTGATGAGCTTCTTCGGCGCCTCGATCAACGTGCTGACACTGCTCGCCATCGTTCTCGCCATCGGCATCGTGGTGGACGACGCCATCGTCGAGATCGAGAACGTGCACCGGCGCATCGAGGACGGCGAGCCGCCGCTTCTCGCCTCCTTCGACGGCGCGCGCGAGATCGGTTTTGCCGTCATCGCCACCACCGCGACCCTGATGGCGGTGTTCGTGCCGCTGGCCTTCATGACCGGCAATACCGGCAAGCTGTTCCGCGAATTCGCCATCACGCTGGCTGCCGCGATCTTTTTCTCCRGCGTCGTGGCGCGCACGCTCACGCCCATGCTGTGCTCGAAGCTGATGGTGCCGGCCCATGGCCGCATCCAGCTCATGACCGAGCCGTTTTTCGACGGCATGAACAACGTCTATCGACGCATTCTCTCGACAGTGCTGAAAGCGCCCCTGATCATTCTCGCGCTGGGTTTCCTGGTGTCGTTGTCGGCCTATGCCCTGTTCCAGAGCATCCCGAAGGAGTTTTCGCCGACGGAAGATCGCGGCGCCATCATCGTGCGCATCGACGCGCCCGAAGGCGCAAGCCTCGATTACACGCGCGAGCGCGTGAAGGAAGTGGAACGCGAGCTCATTCCCTATCAGGAGCGCGGCATCATCGCGTCGATCACCAGTCAGGTGGCGCCGGGCTTCGCGCGTCCCTCGCCGGTGAATGCCGGCATGATCATCGTCCGGCTGGTGCCATGGGACCAGCGGACGATGAAGCAGCAGACGCTGACGCAGGAATTGTACGGCAAGGTTTCGAACTTCCCCGGCGCACGCGCCTTCCCGGTCAATCCCGGCTCGCTCGGCCAGCGCGGCACCTCGCAGCCGATCCAGTTCGTGCTCGGCGGCCCCGACTACAACACGCTGCGCGACTGGCGCGATATCGTGATGCAGAAGGCGCAGGACACCGGCCTCTTCATCAACATGGATTCCAACTACAAGGAATCGCAACCCGACATCCGCGTCCAGATCGACCGGCAGCGCGCCGCCGATCTCAACGTGAGCATCGAGGAGATCGGCCGGACGCTCGAACTCATGTTCGGCGAAACCGAGATCTCCACCTTCGTCAGCCGCGGTGAGGAATATCCCGTGATCATGCGCGGCCGCCCGGAGGATCGCGCATCTCCGAGCGACCTGACGAACACCTTCATCCGCGCCGGCACGGGCGATCTGATACCGCTCTCGGCCTTCGTGAGCCTGACCGAATCCGCCGCGCCGCAGACGCTCAATCGTTTCAACCGGCTGCGGTCGATCACGCTGCAATCGACGCTTAGTCCCGGCACGTCCATCGGCGAGGGGCTGGCGGTGCTCGAACAGATCGTCGAGGCCAACCTGCCGGCGGAGGCGCGGATCGGCTACACGGGCATGTCGAAGGATTTCCGCGAATCCTCGAATGCCATCTACGTGACATTCGCCATGGCGTTGCTGGTGGTCTTTCTGGTGCTGGCCGCGCAGTTCGAGAGCTGGATCAATCCCTTCATCATCATGCTCACCGTTCCGCTCGCGGTCACCGGCGGGCTTGCGGCGCTCGCGCTCACCGGGCAATCGCTCAACATCTACAGCCAGATCGGCATGATCCTGCTCATCGGCCTGATGACCAAGAACGGCATCCTTATCGTCGAGTTCTCGAACCAGCTCCGTGAACGCGGCTATTCGGTGCGCGATGCGGTGATCGAGGCGTCCGTCATGCGCCTTCGTCCCATCCTCATGACGTCGATCGCCATGATCGGCGGCGCGATTCCGCTGGCGTGGTCAACCGGCGCAGGCGCGGAAGCGCGCAACGCCATCGGCACCGTCATCGTCGGCGGCGTGACGCTCTCGACCTTGCTGACGGTTCTCGTGGTGCCGTCGATCTACCTGCTCATCGGCGGCTACACCAAGCCCGCAACTTACGTGGGCGACCTGCTCGACAAGCTGCGCCAGCAGACCGGATTGCGGCCACACGGGGAAGCCGACAGGAAGGTGCATCCGGCCGAGTAGCAGCGCTCCTCAATCGAGCATGTAGCGCGCGCCGATCCGGAATTCGTGCGCCCCGATCTGGCGCGGGCGAACGGGCGTGTTCCTGCCGTCGAAAACACCGCCATCGAGGCGGCTGTAGCGATAGGCGAGATCGAGCTTGAACTTGGCGCTCAGATCGAAGGCGACGCCGCCCATCAGCGCCCATGCCAGCAGGGTTTCATCCTGAGACGGCAAGACCAATGCGGGCGAGACACCGTTTGCATCGCTGATCTGGCGCTCATACCGATGGAAGCGCGCCCGCGAAACACCGATGCCGGCGCCCAGATAGGGCGTGATGCCGTTCCAGAGCGGCAGGTCCACATAACCGTTGAGCCAGAATGTCGTCGCATCCGCATCCGCCCGGTCGGTCGCGTAAGCGCCGCCGGCAGCAAGACGGGTGCCGCTGAACGATGCCTCGAACCGGTGGTCGATTGTCAGATCGGCGCGAAACCATGGAGAAAACTGGTAGCCGAGGCCCGCGCCGACAATCGCGGCGCCGTCGAGCCTGCCATTGACGAGGGATGACAATCCGACATCGCCGCGATCCCGGGAGCGGCGGGACACCATGGTGTCAAGTCCGCCCGCGTCGCCGCGCAGATACCAGCCCGATCCCAATTCCTCGTCGTCTTCCAGAATGGGAGCGGGCGGGAGGTCGGCCGCGTGCGCGGCGAGTCCCGGCGAACCGAACGCGAGGGCCGCGAGGGCGAATATCGGCAGACGCAACACGATGCTCCTCGATCGGGACAAGTGCCGGCGTTCTCCGCGCGGCAAGGTTGTCCTGACCTTAGAGTCCCGAGGTTAAGTGGTTCTTAACTGTAATCGCGCCTTCGGTGGGCAGCATGGTTTACGGGATGTTAACGGGCCACCGCGCCCGGGTCAGGCGGCCCCCTGGAGGGGTTTGCCGTTCGAAACCTGGCTTGCAGCCTTGGTTACCGCATCGACGACGTCGTCCACGACGCTGTTGACGAGATCGCCGTTATCGCCTTCCGCCATCACGCGGATCACCGGCTCGGTGCCCGAGGCGCGGATCACCAGGCGACCATGGGTTCCGAGGCGCTCCTTGCCGGCCTCGATCGCCTTGATGACGATGCCTTCCAGCAGTGGTTTGCCGGCCTTGTAGCGCACGTTCTTGAGGATCTGCGGCAGGGGCTCGAAGCAGTGGCAGACTTCCGACACCGGCTTGTCGAGACGCTTGACCACCGCCAGCAATTGCAGGGCCGCGATCAGGCCGTCGCCCGTGGTGGTGTAATCCGACATGATGATGTGGCCGGATTGCTCGCCGCCGAGATTGAACCCGTGCGCGCGCATGTGCTCCAGCACGTAGCGATCGCCCACGGCCGTCCGCACCAGATCGAGCCCGAGGCCGCCAAGGAAGCGTTCGAGACCCAGATTGGACATGATGGTGGCGACGATGCCGGCCTGCGCGAGGCGTCCGTCCTCCTGCCAGGAACGTGCGACCACGCCCATGAGCTGGTCGCCGTCGACCTTCTGGCCCTTCTCGTCGATGATCAGCACCCGGTCGGCGTCGCCGTCGAGCGCGATGCCCACATCGGCGCGCAACTCCCGCACCTTGGCGATGAGAGCCTCCGGAGCGGTCGAGCCCACCTCGTGGTTGATGTTGAAGCCGTTTGGCTCGACACCGACCGATACCACTTCGGCCCCGAGTTCCCACAGAGCTGCCGGCGCGACCTTGTAGCCGGCGCCGTTGGCGCAATCGACCACGACCCGCATCCCCTCGAGATCGAGCTGGCGCGGGAGGGTGCGCTTGGCGAATTCGATGTAGCGGGCATCCGCGCTATCGATGCGCTTGGCCCGGCCGAGGGTCGCCGATCCGGCGAGGCGCTGGGCGAGTTCGGAATCCATCAGGGCCTCGATTTCGAGCTCTACCTCGTCGCTGAGCTTGAAACCGTCCGGACCGAACAGCTTGATGCCGTTATCCTCGTAAGGGTTGTGCGAGGCCGAGATCATGACGCCGAGATCGCAGCGCATGGAGCGGGTCAGCATGGCGACGGCGGGGGTCGGCATGGGCCCGAGCAGCAGCACGTCCATGCCCACGGAGGTGAACCCTGCCACGAGCGCATTCTCGATCATGTAGCCAGAGAGACGCGTGTCCTTGCCGATGATGACGCGATGACGGTAATCGCCGCGCTGAAACGTCAGGCCGGCCGCCTGGCCGACCCGCAGGGCGAGATCGGGGGTGATGACGCCGTTGGCGCGACCGCGAATGCCGTCTGTTCCAAAGTATTTGCGCACGTGGTGTCTCTCCGCATTCGGTTGCGCCGCTCGGCGCCGTCAGGTCTCAAAGCAACCCGCAAGAACGGGGTCGAGGATTGGTACGTCAATATGCTCGCTTCCGCGGGCAACCATGACATCACAAGTCATAAGCGATTGTTACATCCCGGACGGGTTGCGGCCATGGCGAAAAAGAGTTCTTGAGCCAGCCGGCGAACAACCTGCGAGGGCAACAAAAACGCCCGCCTTGTTGGGCGAGCGTCTTGTATTTTTTGTCATGAACGGGCGGATCAGGCCTGCGGCTGCGGCTCCATGCCGCCGCCGGTTTCGCGGGGCTTGCCGCGCCCCGCGGTCGGAACGGCCGAGCCGCGCGTCGCCGAGACCGTGTCGCCGCTGTCGCGGATCGGCGGCTGCCCGTCGAGAAGGTTCTTGATCTCGTCGCCGCTCAGCGTCTCGTATTCGAGCAGGCCCTTGGCGAGCGCTTCGAGATCCTTCTCCTTCTCGGTCAGGATGCGTCGCGCGTCGATCAGGCCGTCCTCCACGAGGCGGCGCACTTCCGAGTCGATCTTCTGGGCGGTCGATTCCGAGATGTTCTGCTGGCGTCCCATGGACATGCCGAGGAACACTTCCTCCTGGTTCTCGCCATACGCGACCGTTCCGAGCTCGGGCGAGAAGCCCCAGCGGGTCACCATCATGCGGGCAAGGCGGGTCGCCTGCTCGATGTCGGATTGCGCGCCGGACGTGACCTTGTCCTTGCCGAAGATCATCTCCTCGGCGATGCGGCCGCCCATCATGATGGCGAGGCGCGAGGTCATCTGC
>NZ_JBFUHH010000105.1:0-14139 GCF_056402495.1 Microvirga sp. P4_A5
CTTCTGTGCGTCGTCGTAGCGAACCTCGACGTAGCCTGTGAGCGGGAAATCCTTGCGCAGGGGATAACCCTCGAAACCGTAATCGGTGAGGATGCGGCGCAAGTCGGGATGCCCCGAGAACAGGATGCCATAGAGATCGTACGCCTCGCGCTCGAACCAGTTCGCGGCCGGGAAAATGTCGAGGATCGAGGGGACCGGCGTCACCTCGTCGGTCTCGGCCTTGAGGCGGATGCGATGGTTCAGGTGCGGCGAGAGCAGATGGTAGACCACGTCGAAACGCTTCTCGCGGCCCGGATAATCGACGCCTGCGATATCGAGGAACGAGATGAAGCGGCACTGTGGATCGTCGCGAAGGAACGCCACGACGCGCAGGATCTCGTCGGCGCGCACCACGACCGTCAGCTCGTCATAGGCGATCGCGCTCGCGGTGACGGCGTCGCCAAGCGACGAGGCGACGTGATCGGCAAGAGCCTGGAGTTCAGCAGACATGCCCTGGTCCTCGCTCAACGCTCGATGGTGCCGGTGCGGCGAATCTTCTTCTGAAGAAGGAGAACACCGTAGAGCAGCGCCTCGGCCGTTGGCGGGCAGCCGGGAACGTAAATGTCGACGGGCACGATGCGGTCGCAGCCGCGCACCACCGAATAGGAATAATGGTAATAGCCGCCGCCATTGGCGCAGGATCCCATGGAGATCACGTAGCGCGGCTCCGGCATCTGGTCGTAGACCTTGCGCAGCGCGGGCGCCATCTTGTTGGTGAGCGTGCCGGCGACGATCATCACGTCGGATTGGCGCGGGGATGCGCGCGGCGCGAAGCCGAACCGCTCCACGTCATAACGCGGCATCGACATCTGCATCATCTCGACGGCGCAGCAGGCAAGACCGAAGGTCATCCACATGAGCGAGCCCGTGCGCGCCCAATTCACCAGGTCCTCCGTCGAGGTGACGAGGAAGCCCTTGTCCGCGAGCTCGTCCTTGAYGGACAGGAAATAGGGATCGGCGGCGCCGATGGGTTGTCCGGTTGCCGGATCGACCGCGCCCACGGGTTCCGGGGCGATCAGGGTGCCGGTGTGCGGATTAGCGATCAATCCCATTCGAGGGCGCCCTTCTTCCATTCGTACACAAAGCCGACCGTCAGAACGGCCAGGAAGATCATCATGGAGGCGAAGCCGAACCAGCCGAGGCCGCCGAACACGATCGCCCAGGGGAACAGGAAGGCGACTTCGAGGTCGAAGATGATGAACAGGATGGCCACCAGATAGAACCGCACGTCGAACTTCATGCGGGCATCGTCGAAAGCATTGAACCCACACTCGTAGGCCGAAAGCTTCTCACTGTCGGGGCGGCTGTAGGCGACGATGAAGGGCGCCACGAGCAGCGCCATTCCGATCAGGAGCGAGACGCCGATGAAGATCACGAGAGGCAGGTAGTCGGCGAGGAGATTCGTCATACGACACCTAAGAAACGAAGCGAGGCGAAAAGCCTGCGACAAGCCATGCATTTAAGCCGCGGGGGCCCGTTTTGTAGGCCCTGCGACAAACCAAGGATTGCGCGCGAGGCTTAGCCGAGTTCCCCTGCCCTGACAAGTGTTTGGAGCGCGGGGGCAGAACCCTTCCAAACTAGGTTTTTGCCGGGCGTTCGCGGTTTCGGGCCCGGCGCTCCGAGAGCTTGTCGGCGGTTTCCCGGTCGCCTTCGCTTTTAGCCCGCGCTTCCGCCTCGGCGAGGATCGCGTCGAGCTCCTCCTGCGTCAGGTGCTCGATCCCAACGAACACGTTGCGCGAGTTGCTGGCACGGATCAGCTCGTCAAGCTCGCCTGCATGGCGGCCCCGTCACGATTCTGGGTGTTCTGGATCAGGAAGACCATCAGGAACGTGATGATCGTTGTGCCGGTATTGATGATCAGCTGCCAGGTGTCGCTGTAGCCGAAGATCGGGCCGCTGAACGCCCAGGCCACGATGATCCCCACGCAGATCGCAAAGGTCACGGGCTTTCCCGCCGCATGGGCGACCGCGTTGGAAACGTGGGTGAAAAAACTTGGCAACCGACATGCCGCCTTCAGGCAAATCACACCTGAGAGTATAACGCCGAGCATGGCGAAAAGGTCGAGGAGGCCATTGTCGGTGAACGAAAAATGCCCCGGCCGAATGGGGAAACCCGCGCGCTGACAGCGCCCGCGCCCGCGCGGCGCAGCAATTCCAATTGTATGTTTTGGGGGATGAAATGGCGCGGGTGACGGGGCTCGAACCCGCGACCTCCGGCGTGACAGGCCGGCACTCTAACCAACTGAGCTACACCCGCGTGGGTGACCGCCGAAGCGGTGTGGGGGCGGTGTAAGGGGGCCTCCGACCCCTGTCAAGCGTTCCGTGTGTTTCGGTCGCGAAAACCTTCTGGCAGGCCGCTGTGGCATCCCGAAGGCCCTCGAACGGGCAGCGCCGCCTGTGTGAAAACCGGCATCGTCCGAGGTCGAATTCTCAGCCCGCGTGCAGGCGAAATGACACGGGCAGGCCGAAGGGCGAACGCGAACGACGGGGACTCGCGCGCAGACTCACGGACCGCGTGCGGAGGGTGCTGTGTCGGCACTTTCGGACCTGCCGCCGCGATCCGTGCCGGTCGCCGCTCCTGGCGGAATGGTGGGCGGTGACGGGCTCGAACCGCCGACCCTCTCGGTGTAAACGAGATGCTCTACCAACTGAGCTAACCGCCCGTGCCGCGCCCGCCCGGCGAGAAGGCCGGATGCTCCGCGTTTGGAGCCATGGAAACGCTTGGCATTTCACATAACTTCGCGCTTCACATAAAAAGAGAAGGCCGACAACGCAAGCGTCGTCAGCCTTCTTCTCGTCAAAAGCTCGCGAAAAACGCGATTACTTGTTGTTGACGGCGTCCTTCAGACCCGCACCTGCGCGGAACTTGGGGGTCTTGGAGGCCGGAACCTTGACCTTTTCGCCGGTGCGCGGGTTACGCGCTTCGCCGGCGGCGCGGTTCGTGACGACGAAGGTCCCGAAGCCGACGATCTTCACCTCGTCACCCTTCTTCAGGGCGCCGGTGATCACCTCGATGGCGGCGTCGATAGCCTCGCCGGCCTGGCCGCGAGACAGATTGACCTTGTCAGCGACAGCCGCAACGAGCTCGCCTTTATTCATCCTGATATCCTCCAGTGATCACGTGGGCATCGTAACAAATGTGCCAACGTTTCAGGGACCCTCGTGTGGCGCAATCCCCTTCGGCGCGCAACCCCCGTGGCGAGRGGAATCGGCGGTTTTTCCTAACCGAGGCGCAAAAAAGGCCCCCGGATTGGTGATCCGGGGGCCGATTTGAGCAAACTTCCGTAACGGCAGGACTAGTGGGCGATAACGCCCGCCTGGTCCTCCTCCGCCACGGCGGGAGCCGGCGTCTTGGGCGGCGGCGGCTCATCCCATTCGATGGGCGTCGGCATCCGCACCAGGGCATGCTGGAGGACTTGATCCATGCGCGAGACCGGCACGATTTCGAGCCCGTTCTTCACGCTGGCGGGGATGTCCACCAGGTCCTTGGCGTTGTCCTCGGGGATCAGCACCTTCTTGATGCCACCCCGGAGGGCAGCGAGGAGCTTCTCTTTCAGACCGCCGATCGGCAGAACCCGTCCGCGAAGCGTCACCTCGCCGGTCATCGCGATATCCCGACGAACCGGAATGCCCGTGATGACGGAGACGATGGCCGTACCCATGGCGATACCCGCCGAAGGCCCATCCTTGGGCGTCGCGCCTTCCGGCACGTGCACGTGGATGTCACGACGATCGAACATCGGCGGCTCGACGCCGAAATCGAGAGCGCGCGACCGGACATAGGAGGCCGCCGCGGAGATCGATTCCTTCATGACGTCCCGCAGGTTGCCGGTGACGGTCATCTTGCCCTTGCCCGGCATCATGATGCCTTCGATGGTCAGGAGTTCGCCGCCGACTTCCGTCCAGGCCAGGCCCGTCACCGCGCCGACCATGTCCTCCGTCTCGACCTCGCCGTAGCGATAGCGCGGCGGACCGAGATAATCGGGCAGGTTCTGCGCCGTCACCGCCACAGTCTTGACCTTGGAGATAAGGATCTCCTTGACGGCCTTGCGGTTCAGGTTCGCGATCTCACGCTCGAGGTTACGCACGCCCGCTTCTCGGGTGTAGCGCCGGATGAGCATGAGCAGCCCCTCGTCGTCGATCGACCATTCGGACGGCGCGAGGCCGTGCTTCCGGGTGGCCGACGGGATGAGGTGCGTGCGGGCAATCTCGGCCTTCTCTTCCTCGGTGTAACCCGCGATGCGGATGACCTCCATACGGTCGAGAAGCGGCGCCGGGATGTTCAGCGTGTTGGCGGTCGTGATGAACATCACGTTGGACAGGTCGTAATCGACCTCCAGGTAATGGTCGTTGAACGCCTTGTTCTGCTCAGGGTCGAGAACCTCGAGCAACGCCGCCGACGGATCGCCGCGGAAGTCCATGCCCATCTTGTCGATCTCGTCGAGCAGGATGAGCGGGTTGGACGTCTTGGCCTTGCGCATCGACTGGATGATCTTGCCGGGCATCGAGCCGATATAGGTCCGCCGGTGACCGCGGATCTCGGATTCGTCACGCACGCCGCCGAGCGAAATGCGGATGAACTCGCGACCCGTCGCCTTGGCGATCGACTTGCCGAGCGAGGTCTTGCCGACGCCGGGAGGTCCGACGAGGCAGAGGATCGGGCCGGTCAGCTTGTTGGCGCGCTGCTGCACGGCGAGATACTCGACGATGCGCTCCTTCACCTTGTCGAGACCGTAATGATCGGAATCGAGCAGGTGCTGAGCCGCGCCCAGGTCCTTCTTCATCTTGGAACGCTTGTTCCACGGGATGCTCAGGATCCAGTCGAGATAGTTGCGCACCACGGTGGCTTCCGCCGACATGGGCGACATCTGCCGCAGCTTCTTCAGCTCGTTCAGGGCCTTGTCGCGGGCCTCCTTCGTGAGCTTGGTCTTCTCGATCTTATCCTCGAGCTCGGCCAACTCGTCGCGACCCTCGTCGTCGCCGAGCTCCTTCTGGATCGCCTTCATCTGCTCGTTGAGATAATATTCGCGCTGCGTCTTCTCCATCTGCCGCTTGACGCGGGTCCGGATCCGCTTCTCGACCTGCAGCACGGAGATTTCGCTCTCCATGAGGCCGAGAACCTTCTCGAGACGGGCAGCGACCGTCGGGATTTCGAGGATCGCCTGCTTGTCGGCGATCTTGATGGCGAGATGCGACGCGATGGTGTCCGCGAGCTTGGCCGGCTCGTCGAGCTGGGTCACGGCGGACACAACCTCGGGCGAGACCTTCTTGTTGAGCTTCACGTAGTTTTCGAACTCGGAGACGACCGAGCGGGCGAGAGCCTCGGCCTCGATCTGGTCGCCGAGGGCGTCGGGAAGCGCTTCGGCTTCCGCCTCGTAATATTCATCGGTCCGGGTGTAATTCTTCACCTGCGCGCGGCTCTGGCCCTCGACCAGCACCTTCACTGTGCCGTCCGGGAGTTTGAGGAGCTGCAGCACGCTGGCGAGCGTTCCGACCTTGTAGATCGCATCGGTGGCCGGATCGTCATCCGTCGCATCGATCTGGGTGGCCAGAAGAATGTGACGGTCCCCCTTGACCACTTCCTCGAGCGCGCGGATCGACTTCTCGCGGCCGACGAAGAGCGGCACGATCATATGCGGGAAGACGACGATGTCGCGCAGAGGCAGAACCGCGTAGGTTCCGGTCGAGCCCGGGACGACGGGCTGACGTGGCTTTGCTTGTGTCATGAAACGACATCCTTTCGACAGCGTCCGCGAGGCGCCTCACATGAGCGCGCCTGAGGACGGATAACCGGAACGCTCAAGCTGTTTTTATTCGCTGCTTCCGGTACTCGGCGCCACCCCTCCCCATGAGCTGGCAGCGACCGTGCAATCACAAATGTGGAGCGGGCGGCACAATGTTTCAAGAACCGTGATACCCCCGCCGCCACCTCAAAAAAAGCAACGCACCTATGCGCTGGCGCTCGCAGCCTGYTCGCCGCGATCGCCATGAATGAAGAGCGGCTTTGCCTTGCCCTCGATGACCTCGGGACCGATGACGACCTGTTCGACCGAATCGAGACCCGGCAGGTCGTACATGGTCTCCAGCAGGATCCCTTCCATGATGGACCGCAATCCGCGGGCGCCGGTTTTACGCTCGATGGCCTTGCGGGCGATCATCGACAGGGCTTCGTCCTGGAACGTCAGGTTGACGTTCTCCATCTCGAACAGGCGCTGATACTGCTTCACCAGGGCGTTCTTGGGCTCCTGCAGGATCTTCTTGAGGGCGTCCTCATCGAGATCCTCGAGGGTCGCCAGAACCGGCAGGCGGCCGACGAATTCCGGAATCAGGCCGAACTTCAGCAAGTCTTCCGGCTCGACGGCCCGGAAGATCTCGCCCGTGCGGCGATCGTCCGGCGCCTCGACCGACGCTCCGAAGCCGATGGACGTGCCCTTGCCGCGGCTCGAGATGATCCGCTCCAGCCCGGAGAACGCGCCGCCGCAGATGAAGAGGATGTTAGTGGTGTCGACCTGCAGGAATTCCTGCTGGGGGTGCTTGCGCCCGCCTTGCGGCGGCACCGACGCGACCGTGCCTTCCATGATCTTCAAGAGGGCCTGCTGGACGCCCTCGCCCGAAACGTCGCGGGTGATCGAGGGATTGTCCGACTTGCGGGAGATCTTGTCGATTTCGTCGATATAGACGATGCCGCGCTGCGCCCGCTCGACATTGTAGTCGGAAGCCTGGAGCAGCTTGWGGATGATGTTCTCGACGTCCTCGCCCACATAGCCCGCYTCGGTCAGGGTCGTCGCATCCGCCATGGTGAACGGCACGTCGAGGATCCGCGCCAGSGTCTGGGCGAGCAGSGTCTTGCCCGAGCCGGTCGGGCCGATGAGCAGGATGTTGGACTTCGMCAGTTCGACGTCGTTGTGTTTGGTCGCGTGGGCCAGGCGCTTGTAATGGTTGTGAACGGCGACCGACAGCACCTTCTTGGCGTGCTCCTGGCCGATCACGTAATCGTCGAGAACGTGGCTGATCTCCTTCGGGGTCGGCACACCATCGCGCGATTTCACGAGGGAGGATTTCGACTCCTCCCGGATGATGTCCATGCACAGCTCGACGCACTCATCGCAGATGAAAACCGTCGGGCCGGCGATCAGTTTACGAACCTCGTGCTGGCTCTTGCCGCAAAAGGAGCAGTAGAGCGTGCTCTTGGAGTCGCCGCCGCCAGCTTTGGTCATTATCATATCTCCAACCGGAGTAGGTCCGGCACGCGCCTTCCCCACCCCCTCTAAGTTTAGGCGCGTCGGAACTAATGAAAGGTTCCGACGCCAAAATAACAGGCTCTCAAATCCCTTGTTTCACGCTTCTCATGCAAACACGCAAAGGAAGCGCGATCAATAGGAACGGAGGAGCACGCCAAAAAGACGCACCGCTGAGCTTATTGTCCCCAGCTTTTGTCCGGTCAGAGCTGCGGGGCCGCAGTCTCGGGGCGCTTGCTAAGGACCTGATCGATAATACCGAATTCCTGCGCCGCCTCGGCCGTCATGAAGTTGTCGCGCTCGAGCGCCTGCTCGACCGCCGCGATGTCGCGCCCGGTATGCTTCACGTAGATTTCATTGAGCCGGCGCTTCAGGGCTTCGCTCTCGCGAGCGTGAATCATGATGTCGGTGACCTGGCCTTGATAGCCGCCGGAGGGCTGGTGGACCATGATTCGCGCGTTGGACAGGGCAAACCGCTGTCCGGCCTCACCGGCGCAGAGAAGCAGGGAGCCCATCGAGGCGGCCTGCCCGACGCAGAGGGTGGAAACCGGGCAGCGGATGAACTGCATCGTGTCGTAGATCGACAGGCCCGACGTCACCACCCCGCCCGGGGAGTTGATGTAGAAGGAGATTTCCTTCTTGGGGTTGTCGGCCTCGAGGAACAGGAGCTGCGCCACGATCAGCGAGGCCGTGTAATCTTCAACCGGCCCGGTGAGGAAGATAATCCGCTCCCGCAGGAGGCGCGAATAGATGTCGAACGCGCGTTCGCCGCGGTTCGACTGCTCGACCACCATGGGCACAAGCGTGTTTGCGTAGAGGGCGACCGGGTCTCTCATCGTCTCACTGCTCCAAAGTCGACCGCGCAAAATGCGCGGCCGTCAAAATGATGCAAGCGCGAGACGCCGGGATAGCGCTACTCGCTCTTGCTGGCTTTCTTTCCGCCCTTGCCCTTCGCGTTCGAAGCCGGTTTGGAGCCTTCCTCCTCGCCGTCCTCGTCGCTGAAAAGGGCTTCCTTGGTCACGGTCTCGTCGACCACCTTCACCTGCGTGAGGATCTGGTCGACCACCTTTTCCTCGAACAGGGGTGCCCGGATCTCGGCAAGGGCCTGCGGGTTCTTCCGGTAGAAGTCCCACACCTGCTTTTCCTGACCCGGATACTGGCGGACCCGCTCGACGAGAGCCTGCGTGACCTCGTCGTCGGAAATCTTGATATCGGACTTCTCACCGATCTGCGCAAGGACCAACCCAAGCCGTACACGACGCTCTGCGATCCGACGATAATCGGCCCGCGCTTCTTCCTCGGTGGTGTCCTCGTCCGCGAAAGTGCGGTTGTTGGACTTCATGTCGCCTTCGACCTGGGCCCAGACCGCTGCGAATTCCTGTTCGACCAGGCTCGGGGGAAGCTCGAAATCGTACTTGGCGTCGAGGGCGTCGAGCAGCTCCTTCTTCACCTTGCGGCGCGACTGGGTGTCGAAATCGCGCTGCACGGCGCCACGGATGGCGTCCTTCAGCTTGTCCAGCGATTCCATGCCGAAGCCCTTGGCGAGCTCGTCGTCGATCACCAATTCGCCCGGCGCCTCGACTTCCTTGACGGTCACGTCGAACTCGGCGGCCTTGCCGGCGAGATGTGGCGCCAGATAGTTCTCGGGGAACGAGACCTTCACCAGCTTGGTGTCGCCGGCCTTGACGCCGACGAGCTGGTCCTCGAAGCCCGGGATGAAGGTGTTCGAACCGAGCTCGACCCGGATGTCCTGGCCGTTTCCGCCTTCGAATTCGGTGCCGTCGATGCGTCCGACGAAATCGACCACGACGCGGTCGCCGTCAGCGGCCTTGCCCTTCTTGGGCTCGAAAGCGCGGTTCTGCTTGGCCATGCGCTCAAGCGATTCGGTCACTTCGGTCTCGGCCACCTCGACGACCGGCTTCTTCACCGACACCTCCTTGAGATCCACCAGATCGAACACCGGCAGCACTTCGAGCGCGACGGTGAAGGCCAGATCGCCCTTGGCGTCCATGGCCTTCTCGATCTCGTCCTTGTCCTCGGGGAATTGGACGTGCGGCTCGAAGGCGAGCTTCAGGCTGTTGTCCTCGACGATCTTGCGGTTGGCCTCGTTGACGGCGTTCTGCACGACGTCGCCCATGACCGAGCGGCCATAAACCCGACGCAGGTGCCCGACCGGCACCTTGCCGGGGCGGAACCCGTTGATCTTCACCCGGTCCTTGAGAGTCGCCAGCTCGTCGTTGAGCCGCTTCTCCAACTCCGTTGCCGGGAGCACGACCTTGAATTCCCGCTTCAAGCCTTGGGACAGAGTTTCCGTCACCTGCATGGTTCTAACCGCCTTCATTCTCGAAAAAATCTGCGACCCGGGCCGCGATCGCCGCAGCACGCTGCACACGACCGGGCCGGCGGGCCCATCCGGAAACCAACCCTGACGGGATTGGTGCGGGCGGRGGGACTCGAACCCCCACGACTTTCGCCGCTGGTACCTAAAACCAGTGCGTCTACCAATTCCGCCACGCCCGCGCGGGAGGCGGCGCGACACGCGCCCCTCGTCCGGGACGGGCGCTCTATACCACGCTCTTCAACGGGTGCATCAAAAAACTTCGTGTCGTTACGCCACGATATCAAGGCCGCCGAGCCGGCTTGCAGAGCGCGGCGGCACTTGGCCGCTGCCCTTCCAGGATGTAGGCCGGGACAACGATTTGCTCACGCCTGAAGGGCCGCCCTCATGATCACCCGACGCGCCGCGACTGCCGGCATCGCGACCGCCCTGGCGGGCCTCACCTTTCGGGCCCGGGCGCAATCCGCGCCCGGTGACCCCAAGGGACAAGGGCTCGCCCGCGAGCTGACCGCCGGGCCATCACCCCGGCGCCTCCGCACCGGCGACAGCAAGGATGCCGATGTCTGGGCCCTCGACGGCACGCTGGCGCCCGCCCTGCGGATCAAGCACGGGTCCGAACTGCGGCTCGCCGTGAAAAACGACACGTCTCTTCCGCTGTCCCTGCACTTTCACGGGGTCCGTGGACCCAACGCCATGGACGGCGTCGGCGGCTTGACCCAGGCACCAACCCTGCCGGGTGGCCGGTTCGAATATCGCCTCACCCCACCTGATGCCGGCACCTATCTCATCCGTCCGTGCCTGACAGGCGGCAGCGCGGAGCCGCTGGAACGCGGTCTGTCGGGGCTCCTGATCGTGGAGGAACAGGAGCCGCCGGCGGTGGATCGCGACGAGCCGATCCTCATCGACGATTGGCGGCTGGAGGACGACGGCTCCCTCTCGCCCTTCGCGCCGGAACCCGCCGGCCGGCTGGGCAACTGGCTCAGCGTCAACGGAAAGGCGGCTCCATTGAGGATCGAGGCGAGACCGGGAAGCCGCATCCGCCTGCGATTGGCCAATGCCTCCAATGCCCGGATCATGCGCCTGCGCTTCGACGGGCTCAAACCCTACGTGGCGGCGATCGACAGCCAACCCACGGACACCTTCGAGCCCCTGCGCTCCTCCCTGCCCTTTGCGCCGGGCACCCGCTACGACGTCATTCTCGACCTGCCGGACGAAGCCGGCGCTACCGGTGCCGTGTCTGCCGCGATCGGGGACGGCATACCTCTGGTGGAACTGGTGGCAGCGGGGGAAAAGGCCCCTGCGCGCGACGCGATCCGGCCGATCCCGCCCAACAAGAAGCTTCCCGAGACGATCAAGCTTCAGAACGCAAGCCGCAAGGACCTGATCATCAAGGGCGGCGCCGAGGGAGCGAAGGCGCCCTGGACCATCAATGGAATGCCGGGCGATGCCGGAGCGCCAATCCTCAAGGTAAAGCGTGGCACACCCGTGGTTCTCGCGCTCAATAACCAGACCGACATGGTCCAGCCGATGCATCTCCACGGCCACGCCTTTCGGCTGCTCCATGGGCTCGACGACGGTTGGGAGCCGTATTTCCTCGACACCTTGCAGGTGCCGGAGCGTCGGACCGCCCGGATCGCCTTCGTGGCTGACAATCCCGGCAAGTGGCTCCTGGCTTCGACCGTCGCGGAACGCTTCGATGCGGGCTTGTGGACCTGGATTGAGGTTACTTGAGAAGCCTCTGAAGAATATGGGGAATCAGTTCCGGGAGATCCTCCGAGATCAGCCCCGGCCCGAAGGCGGAGCCCGCCTCCGCGTGGATCCACACACCGGCGGCCGCGGCCTCGAACGCCGGCAGATGCTGCGCCATGAGCCCGGCGATGATTCCGCACAGGACATCGCCGGACCCCGCGGTACCGAGGTATGGCGTGCCGTTGCCGCTGAGGGCGGCCCGGCCGTCCGGGGCGGCGATCACCGTGTCGGCGCCTTTCAGCACCGTCACCGCCCCCAGATAGGCGGCGGCCCGTCGTGCGCGTTCGATTTTCGACGGCGGATCAAGGATATCCGGGTGGCCTTTGAACAAGCGTTTGAATTCGCCGTCATGGGGCGTGATGACCGTGGGGGCCGATCGGAAGCCCTGGTGCAACTCCGACGCCAGCCCCTCGAAGGACGTCAGCGCGTCCGCATCGAGAACCAGACGCCGCCGCGCCTGGGCCGCGACCGCCACCATGGCGCGGGTCACCGGGCTCACTCCTAGGGCCGGACCAACGACCAGCGCGTTCAATCTCTCGTCCGCGAGAATCGCATGCAGCCCTTCGGCGCCCTCGCAGCCTCGCAGCATGATCGCGGTGAGGTTGGCCGCGTTGACGCCCAGCGCCTCAGGCGGGGACGCTATCGTGACGACCCCCGCGCCGATCCGGAGCGCGGCCCGCGCCGCCAGCCGGGCAGCGCCCGTCCGCGTCGCGCCACCGGATGCCACCAGCACATGGCCGCGGTCATATTTGTGCGAATCGAGCGAAGGCCGGGGTAACGCCGCATTCCACAGAGCGGGGCCATTCAGGTGGAGGCGGGCGCCAGATGRCCGCAGATCGTCCGGGCCCACTCCGATCTCGGCGAGAATCACATCGCCCGCGAAGGCGCGACCGGGTATCAGCACGTGGCCCGGCTTTCGCGCCGCGAATGTCACGGTGCGGGTCGCCCTGATGGCGATGCCCCTCACCGCTCCGGTCTCCCCATCGATCCCGGACGGCAGGTCCACGGCCAGAACGGGCTTTCCGGTCATGTTGGACTTTTCGATCGCGGCTTTGGCCGACCCCTCGATGTCGCGCGACAGCCCTCCGCCGAACAGCGCGTCGATGACCAGATCCGCCTGTGACAGGTCGGCATTTTCGACCGGCGCCATCGAATGCGGCCAGTCCTTTGCGACGATCGCGGCGTCGCCGTAGAGGGCTTCGCGCCGGCCCAGCAGGAACAGGGACACCGCATAGCCTTCCGCGAGCAGGAGCGTCGCCGCGACAATGCCGTCGCCGCCGTTCTGGCCCGGTCCGGCGAGGACCACGATGCGGGATCCCCTCGCCGCCATCTCCCGTGCGGTGGCCGCGACCGCTACTCCGGCATTGCGCATGAGGACGACGCTTGGCGTGCCCGAGCGCACCGCCGACAAATCCGCCTTCTTCATCTCCGAGGGCGTCAAAAGCAGTTCGGGCTGGATCATCGGATCACTCTTGCGCTGAAATGCACCGTCGAGACCTCAAAATTTGCAAGTGCACAAACTTTAGCCACAACATGCCTCGCAAGACGGCAAGACTCGCCGTTTCGCGAACATGACTCCGTAGAAGCCCACGTTTTCTGGTGCTAAAAGCGGCAAATCCTCGAATGAGAGCGGTTATCGGATGAAAAAGATCGAAGCCATCATCAAGCCCTTCAAGCTCGATGAAGTCAAAGAAGCGCTCCAGGAAGTGGGCCTCCAGGGCATCACGGTGATCGAAGCCAAGGGCTTCGGCCGCCAGAAGGGCCACACCGAATTGTATCGGGGTGCCGAATACGTGGTCGATTTCCTGCCGAAGGTGAAACTCGAAATCGTTCTCGCCGACGATCTCGTCGAGGCCGCCATCGAGGCGATCCGCAAGGCGGCTCAGACCGGCCGCATCGGCGACGGCAAGATTTTCGTTTCGACGGTCGAAGAGGCCGTCCGAATCCGAACCGGCGAGACAGGATCCGACGCGATCTGACTCGCTTTCTTCAACCACGGCTTTCAGCCGGGTAATTCTCTAGGGCAGAAGGGACTACACGATCATGCAGACCGCCAAGGATGTGCTGAAGGCGATCAAGGACAACGACATCAAGTATGTCGATTTCCGTTTTACCGACCCGCGCGGCAAGTGGCAGCACGTGACCTTCGACGTCTCGATCGTCGACGAGGAAGCGTTCGCCGACGGCGTGATGTTCGACGGATCTTCGATCGCCGGCTGGAAGGCGATCAACGAATCCGACATGACCCTCATGCCCGATCCGACCACGGCGCAATTCGACCCCTTCTTCTCCGCCTCGACCCTTTCGATCGTCTGCGACATTCTCGATCCGGCGACCGGCGAGCCCTATAACCGCGACCCTCGCGGCATCTCCAAGAAGGCCGAAGCGTATATGAAGTCGACCGGCATCGGCGACACCGTCTATGTCGGCCCCGAAGCCGAGTTCTTCGTGTTCGACGACGTGAAGTTCATGTCGGACCCCTACAACACCGGTTTCAAGCTCGATTCGTCCGAGCTGCCGACGAACGGCGACAGGGATTACGAAGGCGGAAACCTCGGCCACCGCATCCCCATGAAGGGCGGCTATTTCCCCGTCCCGCCGCTCGACTCGGCCCAGGACATGCGCGGCGAAATGCTCGCCGCCATGGCGGCGATGGGCGTGAAGGTCGAGAAGCACCATCACGAGGTCGCCTCCGCGCAGCACGAACTCGGCGTGAAGTTCGACACCCTGACCCACATGGGCGACCAGATGCAGATCTACAAATACTGCATCCACA
>NZ_JBFUHH010000106.1:0-14121 GCF_056402495.1 Microvirga sp. P4_A5
CCACGAACACCGTCTGCTCGATGCGGATCGAGCCGTCGGGCCGCTGCTGCCATTGATCGGTCTCGACGGTGGATTGATACGGCAATTCCTCGTGAAGGCGCTCGTAGATCTTCTCCCGCGTAATCTCGGCTGCCAGCATCCGCAGGGGCGCATCGGAAATCTGGTCTTCAGGGTAGAGCCACGGTCCCTCGGGCATCTTCTCGGCCAGATAGGCTTTCAGCTTGTCGAGGCCGTCGCCTTTCAGCGCCGAGATCATGAACGTATCGGCGAAGGTGTCCTTCTCGTTCACGGCGGCGGCGAGCGCCAGCAGGCGCGACCGTTCGATCAGGTCGATCTTGTTGAGGATCAGGATCTTGGGCCGTTTTACGTCCGGCAGCTTGGCAAGGATGGCTTCCGCCTCTTCGTCGATCCCCTTGCGGGCATCGAGGAGCAGCGCCACCACATCCGCGTCGCTCGCTCCGCCCCAGGCGGACGTCACCATGGCCCGGTCGAGACGGCGCTTCGGCTTGAAGATGCCAGGCGTGTCCACGAAAATGATCTGCGAAGGTCCTTCGATGGCGATGCCGCGCACCAGAACGCGGGTCGTCTGGACCTTTCGCGACACGATCGAGACCTTCGAGCCGACGAGCGAATTGAGCAGCGTCGACTTGCCCGCATTGGGCGCGCCGATCAGCGCCACGAAGCCCGCCTTGGTCTTCGCCGCCCCGGTGTCGGATTCTTCAGGCGCTGCCATTGTCGTCCTCCGTCCACACGCCTTCTCGCAGAAGAAGACGTCGTGCTGCTGCCTGTTCGGCGATGCGTTTCGATGCGCCGAGCCCGAACTCACTCTCGGTGCCCTTGACCTTGACCATGATCCTGAACCGGGGAGCATGGTCCGGGCCGGTCTGTTCGACGATGCCGTAGGTCGGCGTCGGCAGCCCGCGCCCCTGAGCCCATTCCTGCAGCGCGCTTTTCGGATCGCGCATGGCTCGCTGCGGGGCGTTGAGCTTGTCGGCGAAGGCGCGGCCGATCAGGGCCTTGGCCGCATCATAGCCCCCATCGAGAAAAACCGCGCCGATGATCGACTCGCAAAGATCGGCGAGGATCGCCGGATTGCGCCGCTCGCCGGATGCCGCCTCACCCGCGCCGATCTTGAGATGCGGACCGACATCCCAGGCCTGCGCGACCTCGGCGCAGCTCTCGCGGCGGACCAATTCGGCAAGGCGCCGGGATAATTCGCCTTCGGGGGCTGTCGGGAACGTCACGAACAACAATTCGGAGATCGCGAGGCCGAGAACCCGGTCGCCGAGGAATTCCAGCCGCTGATAGCTCTTCCCCTTGCCGTGCGGTGCGCTCACATGGGTGAGCGCCTCATCAAGCAGCTCGGGATCCTTGAAGGCGTAATCGAGCCGCCCGATCAGGATTTCGAGGGAGGGCGCGCGGCGTTGCACGGGTCAGCGAATCCGCTCGAACATGCGGTCCCAGCGGATATGCGTCGGCCATTCCCACGGGCGCCAGAAGGAGGAGTTCTCATCGATCGAGAAGAAGATGATTTCGGCCCGGCCGACGAGATTCTCGTAGGGCACCTCGCCCACATTGGCCTCGTCGCGGGAATCGGTGGAATTGTCGCGGTTGTCGCCCATCATGAAGAAATGACCGGGCTTGATCGTGTAGACTTCCGTGTTGTCCCAATAGCCCCGGTCGGCATCCCGCTCGATGACGTAATGGGAGGTCCCCTCCGGGAAGGTCTCCTTGTAGCGCGGCACCGCCACCGTCCGGCCGTAGAGATCGGTGGTCTTGTAATCCTCGACGCGCTCGCGCTGAACGGCCTTTCCGTTGATGTGCAGAACGCCGCCGATCACCTGGATCTTGTCGCCGGGCAGGCCGACCACGCGCTTGATGTAATCGGTCGAATTGTCCTTGGGCAGCTTGAACACCGCGATGTCGCCGCGCTTCGGCTCCGATCCGAAGATGCGCCCGCTGAACAAGGGCGGGCTGAACGGGATCGAGTGTTTCGAATAGCCGTAGGAATATTTCGACACGAAGAGATAGTCGCCGATCAGAAGCGTGGGGATGAGCGAGCCTGACGGAATGTTGAACGGCTGAAACAGCACCGTCCGGACCAGAACGGCGATCAGCAGCGCCTGGACGATGACCTTGACGGTCTCCCAGARGCCGCCCTCATCCTTCTTCACGGTCTCGCCGGCCGCGTACTTCTTGGCATTATCGCTCACGTAAGTCGTCCATGCTTGAGGAATGCGGAGGAGAGCCCACCGCCTCGACGTGACGCGGGGTCTATCCCAAGGCGCGACCGGCTGCAACGCGGCCGATCACCTTATATGGGCCGTGCCTCGATGATGACGAAGGCCTGCGCCATGGGCGGATCGTCCGTGAGGGACACATGCACGATGGCCTCGTGCCCTTGCGGCGTCATGGCGCGCAGCCGCTCCAGGGCCCCGCCGGTGAGCCGGAAGGTCGGCCGTCCGCCGGGCAGGTTGACGATTTCCATGTCCCGCCAGAACACGCCATGGCTCATGCCGGTGCCCAGCGCCTTGGCGCAGGCCTCCTTGGCGGCGAATCGACGGGCATAGGAAGGGCCGCGGGCGGCGCGACGGTCGCTGCGGGCCCGCTCCCCTTGCGTGAAGACGCGATAAGTGAACCTGTCGCCGAAGCGTTCGAGCGAGCGCTCGATGCGCCGGATGTCGCACAGGTCCGAGCCGATGCCGAGGATCATGAGGTGGCCTGCGCCCTGCCCTCGTCCATGGCGGACCGCATCGCCTTCACGGCCTCCTCGAGCCCGAGGAAAATCGCCTCCCCGACGAGGAAGTGGCCGATATTGAGCTCGACGAGTTGCGGAATTGCCGCGACGGTGCGCGCAGTCTCGAAATTCAGGCCGTGCCCCGCATGAATTTCGAGACCGAGACCCGCGCCGTGTTCGGCAGCCCTTCTCAGGCGTTCGAGTTCATGGGCCTCGCGCGCCGCATCGCCCTCGGCGACGACGTCGCAATAGGTGCCGGTATGGAGTTCCACCACCGGCGCCCCGAGGTCATGCGCCGCTGCCATTACCTCGATCTCGGGCTCCACGAACAGCGACACCCGGATACCCGCGTCGCACAATTGCTTGACCGCCGTACGCAAGTGGGCGTGCCCACCGACGATATCGAGGCCGCCCTCGGTCGTGCGCTCCTCGCGCTTCTCCGGAACGAGGCAGCAGGCATGGGGCCGCAAGGCCAGGGCCACGCCGATCATCTCGGGCGTGGCGGCCATCTCGAAGTTCAGGGGCACGAAGAGCTGCCGCTTGAGGCGCTCCATGTCGAGGTCCCGGATATGCCGCCGGTCCTCCCGGAGATGCGCCGTGATGCTGTCGGCGCCGGCGAAAACAGCCAGATGCGCCGCCCGGATCGGGTCGGGATAAGGACCGCCGCGGGCATTCCGTACGGTGGCCACATGGTCGACGTTCACGCCGAGGCGAAGGGGTGGTGCTTTCATAGGACTTTTCTAGCGCACCAGAGGTTTTTGCCAAACCCAAACACTGCCGATTGCAGAACAAGAAATACAACCTATGATAACATTTCAATTTTATGCAACGTAGAGGCTAATATGCGTCTCCTGGGAATGACAGCCGCGTTCGCTCTTCTCCTCGCGGGGATTGCCGAGRCACGACAAGCGCCGCCGAGTTGGCCAGCCGTTGAAAACGTGGCAATGCCGAAACTCGAAAAGGAGGGCCGGATCCTGCAGGCATGCAGGGGCTGCGGCTGTCGCAGCGGCGCCGGCTATCGCCTTGCCAATGGCAAGTGCGCACCCCGGGAAAGATAATTCGGGACCTCAATCCTTGGGTTGCTTTCTCGGGTGATCGGGTCTATAGGCCCCACTTCGCGTTCGCTCCGGCCGGGGGCTAAACGGACGGCATGGTCATTCATGCAGGAACTGTCGGTTCCGTCGTCCCGTGTCTCCGCCTTCGACAACCGCTCGGGCCTTGCAGGCTCGAAGGGCTTGGCGCCGAACGGACGCGGTGAACCGGCCTGCTTCACGTTATAAAAGCCGTGTCGAGGCTTGAACTCAACCTTAAGAAAGGCCCATTATGCCTCTCTACGAGCATATCTTTATGGCTCGCCAGGACGTCACGTCCCAGCAAGTCGAGACGATGGTCGACACCTACAAGGCGATCATCGAGCAGAACGGCGGCAAGGTCGACAAGACCGAGATGTGGGGCGTCAAGTCCCTCGCCTACCGGATCCGCAAGAACCGCAAGGCTCATTTCACGCTCTTCAACATCGACGCTCCCGCTCCGGCGGTCGCCGAGATGGAGCGTCAGATGCGCATCAGCGAAGACATTCTCCGTTTCATGACCATCCGCGTCGAAGAGCTCGATGCCGAGCCGTCGGTGATGATGCAGAAGCGTGACCGCGACGAGCGCAAGGATCGTGAACGTCGCGACCGCGACGGTGGCGGCTTCGACGCCGGCGCAAGCGAGGAGGCATAATCATGGCATTCGGTACTGGTGGTAGCAGCGGCAGCGCTGGTGGCGGCACGAGCGGCGGCGGTGGCGGTGGCGGCGGACGTCGTCCGTTCTTCCGTCGTCGGAAGACCTGCCCCTTCACGGGCGAAGGCGCTCCGAAGATCGACTACAAGGACACGAAGCTGCTCTCGCGCTACATTTCCGAGCGCGGCAAGATCGTTCCTTCTCGCATCACGGCCGTGTCGGCCAAGAAGCAGCGTGAACTCGCCCAGGCGATCAAGCGCGCCCGCTTCCTGGGCCTTCTGCCCTACGTGATCCGCTAAGAAAAATACGCTCATCAAGCCCGACCGTCATGGCCGGGCTTGACCCGGCCACCCGCGTCTTTCTCGCATGGCCGTTCAAAGCGTCGAACCTCGGGCCATGCCCGGCGACGACGATCGTTCAGTCACCCGGCGGTGCGAACCCTCCGGGCCAGTTGGGGCAGGACGCCCCTAACCCTGCGAAGAGCAGCGGGACAGCGAGACCATGAATTTTGTTGTGACAGGCATAGGCGCGGGCCTCGTATCGGCCCTTCTGACCGCGGTGGTGACCAAAGCCACGCCGCTGGCCGCCATCCTGTATCTCCTCTCCCCCATCCCCGTCCTGATCGTCTCCCTCGGCTGGAATCACCGCGCCGGCCTCATTGCAACGGCCGTCGGCGGCGCAGCCATCGCGGCGTTCCTGTCGCCATTGAGCGGCCTCGGTTTCGTGGTGGTGACGGCCCTTCCGGCCTGGTGGCTGTCCTATCTGGCGCTGCTCGGGCGGCCGAACGGCGACGGTACGATGGAATGGTATCCCGTCGGCCGCCTGCTCGCCTGGATCGCCGCCACCGCGGCGCTCACGATCGTCGCGGCGGGCATCATGTCGACCGGGGGCGACCACGCCGAATTCCACGCCAATGCGCGCGAGGTCGCGCAGGCTCTGGTCAATCTGCAGTTCCCGCGGGGCGGCAGCGAAACGCTCGACGCGGAGTTGCGCGAGGGCGTCATCGACTGGATCGCACGCCTCATCCCGTTCCTGTCCGCGCAAGGCTTCACCATCGCGCTCGCGCTCTATCTCTACACGGCGGCCAAGATCGTCTCGTTGTCGAAGCGGCTGCCGCGCCCCTGGCCCGACATCGCCCGGCTGCGGATGCCTCGTGGAATCGGCCTGGTGCTGATCGCCGCGATCGTCCTCGCAGGTTTGTTTCCGTCGAGCTTCGTCGGCGTGCTCGGCATGGCGCTGCTTGGCGCGTTCTTCACCGCGTTCTCGATCCACGGCCTGGCGATCGTTCATGACCGCACGAAGGGCCGGGCCTTCCGGCCCATGATCCTCACGGCTCTCTACGTGCTGCTTTTTGTGACCCAGGGCGCTCTCATGATCGTCCTGTCGCTCTTCGGCCTCGCCGACACCGTCTTCGGCTTTCGCCGCTCAGGCGCAAGCCCGAATCCCCCACCACCCACATTGTCTTCGTAAAAACACCCAAGGAGAAACATCATGGAAGTCATCCTTCTCGAGCGCGTCGCGAAACTCGGCCAGATGGGCGAAAAAGTGAAAGTGCGCGACGGTTACGCCCGCAACTTCCTTCTCGCCCGCGGCAAGGCGCTGCGCGCCACCAAGGCCAACACGGAACATTTCGAGAAGCAGCGCGCCCAGCTCGAAGCGCGCAACCTCGAGCGCCGCAAGGAAGCCGAAACGGTCGGCGAGAAGCTCGACGGTCAGAGCTTCACCATCATCCGTCAGGCTGGCGAAACCGGCGTGCTCTACGGTTCGGTCTCGACCCGCGACCTCGCCGAGAAGATCTCGGCCGAAGGCATCTCGGTCGATCGCAACCAGATCGCCATCAACGCCCCGATCAAGACCCTGGGCCTGCACAAGGTGCCGGTCGCGCTGCACCCCGAGGTCGAGGTGAATGTCACCATCAACATCGCCCGCAGCCCTGAAGAAGCAGAGCGCCAAGCCCGCGGCGAGGAAGTGACCACCCGCGAGGAAATGAACCTCGACGATCTCGGCCTCGAAGTCGGCGCTGCTCTGGCGGAAGCCGGCGACGTCGAGATGTAATCCGCATTCGCGACGAAGGGTCGCTCCAGCGCAATCTGGAGCGGCCCTTTTTTTGTGCGCCGGATCGAGTTGCAGATCAGGTCGGGGCGCGATCGATCAGCTTTTCTCGAAGGCCACGTGGACGCCCAGTCCCACGAGCACCGCGCCGCCTGCGCGCTGAACGAGGCGCTGCGCATGTGTCGAACGCCGCAGCCTCGCGACGACCGCCCCCGCCAGCACCACACAGACCACATCCGCGAACGAAAACATCAGGTTGACGATGGTCCCCAGCAGCACGAACTGCAACCAGACCGGAAAGCTGGCGGAGGCATCGATGAATTGCGGCAGGAACGCCACGAAGAAGATCGCGGTCTTGGGGTTGAGGATTTCGACGGTGATGCTCTCGAGGAATGCCCTTCGGCCGGATTTCGGCTCGATGCCCGGCAGGGCCGCATCGCCCTTCGCGCCGGAGAACAGAAGCGCGATGCCGAGCCAGACCAGATAAGCCGCGCCGGCGAGTTTCACCGCCATGTAAATCATCGGAACGTGGTGGAACAGGACCGACAGCCCCGCCGCGGCGGCGAGCACGTGCACATAGCCGCCGAGATGAATGCCGAGGGACGCCAGCAGGCCGGGACCACGACCGCGGGCCAGGGTCTGCGCGGCGGCGTAGAGCATCGCCGGACCCGGAATGAAGGCGAAGATCGCCGTGGTGGCAACGAAAGCAAGCAGGACATCGATCGCTGGCAATTTTTTGCTCCCAACGGCCGCACGCCGGCCTGAATTCCGTATGGCACGAGGCGGACACCCGCAACAAGGCAAGCGCGTCGCGATGCTCAAGGCGAAACGACGCCAGCGCCGTCACCGACTTGTTTTCGTTCTACGTTTGTTCTAACTTGAGATCCGCGCGATTCGCCGAACTGCCACGCTTTCCCGCCTTCTCTCCGGAGCGAGAGTCAAGCGCCTTGGCCGGGCAACTCTGCGCGTCGTGTGAGTAGCGAGGACAACGAGGACAATGACCGGGGGAGTCCACGATATGGGCGGGTGTGGCCATAGGGTCACCTCCGGCGCACCGATTCTCGCCTATGAGGATCGCCCCGCCGCTTCCCCCCGTTCCCGGAGCACCCGATGGCCAGCGCCAACGCCCTGATCGCCCGTATTGATGCTGCCGTTCCGGAATACCGGGCGTCGCCCAGCAATATCGATGCGGAACAGGCTCTGCTCGGCGCGATTCTCGTCAATAACGACGCGTATTACCGGGTATCGGACTTTCTCGAGGCCGGGCATTTCTTCGAGGATTTGCACCGGCGCGTCTATGAGGTCGCCACCAGCCTCATCAAGGCCGGCAAGGTCGCGACGCCGATCACCATGAAGACCTTCCTGGGGGACCAGGATCTCGGCGGCGTCACCGTCTCGCAATATCTCGCGCGCCTCGCCGCCGAGGCCACCACCGTCATCAACGCCGAGGATTACGGCCGCACCGTCTATGACCTCGCCATCCGTCGCAACCTGATCGGCATCGGCGAGGATCTGGTCAACGTCGCGTATGACGCGCCGGTCGAGACTTCGCCGCGCGACCAGATCGAGGAAGCCGAGCGCCGTCTCTACGAGCTGGCCGAGACGGGGCGCTACGATGGCGGCTTCCAGCGCTTTTCCGACGCGCTCACCCACGCCATCGACATGGCGGCCGCGGCCTACAAGCGCGAGGGAAAACTCTCGGGCATCTCGACCGGCCTCGTGGACATGGACCGCACGCTCGGCGGCCTGCAGGCCTCCGACCTCGTGATTCTCGCCGGCCGCCCCGCCATGGGCAAGACCTCGCTCGTGACCAACATCGCGTTCAACATCGCGAAGGTCTACGAGGGCGAACGACAGCCCGACGGCACCATGAAGACGATCAATGGCGGCATCGTCGGATTCTTCTCGCTGGAAATGTCGGCCGAACAATTGGCGACCCGTATCATCGCCGAGCAATCCGGCGTGCCGTCCTACAAGATCAGGCGCGGCGACATGCGCGAGGACGATTTCTACAAGATCACCGAAGCCGCCCGCGAGATGCAGTCGATCCCGTTCTACATCGACCAGACCGGCGGCATCTCGATTGCCCAGTTGGCGGCGCGCGCACGGCGCCTGAAACGCCAGCGCGGGCTCGACGTGCTGATCGTCGACTACCTCCAGCTTCTCTCGGGTTCCGCCAAGAAGGGCGAGAACCGCGTGCAGGAATTGACCGAAATCACCACCGGTTTGAAGGCGCTCGCTAAGGAATTGTCGGTACCGGTCATCGCGCTCTCCCAGCTCTCGCGCCAAGTCGAATCCCGCGACGACAAGCGGCCGCAATTGTCCGACCTTCGCGAATCCGGCTCCATCGAGCAGGATGCCGACGTGGTGATGTTCGTCTTCCGCGAGGAGTATTATCTGAAGAACAAGGAGCCGAAGCCCGGCACCGAGGAATACTTCAAGTGGCAGGCGGAAATGGACCAGGTCCACGGCAAGGCGGAGGTCATCATCGGCAAGCAGCGCCACGGCCCCACCGGCACGATCCAGCTCGCGTTCCAGGCCGACATCACCCGCTTCACCAACCTCGCGGACGAGGACAAGCTTCCGGAACGGATGGGCGATTGAGCAAAACCATGATCGCATCGCGCCTTTCCTCCCCCTTGCGAGGAGGGATCGAGGGTGGGGGTCGACAAGTCTGGTCTCGTCGACAATGGCGTTCGCACGACATCTCTACGAGATTCGACAGCCGTTCAACCCGGTCTATCCACCCCCACCTCCCGCTCCTCCCCGCAAGGGGGAGGAGCGTTTCGTCGGCGCTTGGGGTTAGCGTGTGAACATGTCGATCAATCGTGACGACCCGAATGTGCCCGACTCCGACGCCGGCGGTATCCTGCAAATCGACCTCGATGCGCTGGCGAACAACTGGCGCTCCTTACGCGCTGCCGCGGGCGGCGCCGAGACCGCGGCAGTGGTCAAGGCCAACGCCTACGGAATTGGCGTCGAACGGGCCGTGCCCGCGCTCGCAAGGGCCGGTTGCGAAACGTTCTTCGTGGCGCATATCGGCGAGGCCATTCGCGCGCGCGCGGCGGCGCCCGACGCGACCATCTACGTGCTGAACGGCCTGCTGCCGGGATCGAGCGAGACCTATTTCGCAAACCGGCTCCGTCCTGTCCTCGGGTCGCTGGAGGATGTCGCCGAATGGGGGGGCTTCTGCCGCGCGCAATCGCAACGACGCGAAGCCGCGATCCATGTGGATACGGGCATGAACCGTCTCGGATTGAGCGTCGGTGAAGGCATGGGGCTGAAGGACGATCCGCATCTCGCCGATTTCGCGCCTGCGCTTCTCATGAGCCATTTCGTAAGCGCGGAGGAGAACGAAAATCCGCTCAACCGGCGCCAGATCGAGGCGTTCCGCGCATTGCGCGAAACCTTGCCGGGGATCCGCGCGTCCTTGTCCAATTCCTCCGGAATTTTCCTCAACGATCAACCGCATTTCGACCTCGTGCGGCCGGGCTACGCGCTCTATGGCGGCAACCCGACGCCTCATGCAAACAATCCGATGAAACCGGTCGTCGGCCTCGAAGGGCGCATCGTGCAACTGCGCTGGATCGAGGCGCATGACACCGTCGGCTACAATGCCCGCTGGACCGCCACCGACAGGCGGCGCGTGGCCACCCTTTCGGTCGGCTACGCGGACGGCTATCCCCGCGCGGCGAGTGCGCGCGGCAACAGCGGCGAAACCGTTCTCGCCGGCATGGCGATGGTCGGGGGGCGCCCCTGCCCGTTTGCCGGCAACGTTTCGATGGATCTGATCGCGGTGGACGTCACCGACGTGCCCGAGGGCGAGATCRCCCGCGGCGACCGCGTCACGCTCATCGGCGGCGATCTGACCATCGATGAAGTCGGCCGCCGCGCCGGCACCATCGGGTATGAAATTCTCACCAATCTCGGTTCGCGTTATGCGCGCCATTACCGCGAGGCAAAGTCCTGATGGCCAAGCGCCAACCGTCTTTCGCCTGCCAGAGCTGCGGCGCGGTCACCAATCGCTGGAAAGGCAAATGCGAAGCCTGCGGCGGCTGGAACACCATCGTCGAGGAGGTCGGCGCCATGAGCGCGATGGCGGGCCCGGTGGCGACGCGCCCGTCGCGCGCCAAGGGCCGCATCTTTGCGCTGGAGGGCCTCTCGGGCGAAACCAGGGAAGCACCGCGCATGCCGTCCGGCATCGGCGAGCTCGATCGCGTCACCGGCGGCGGCTTCGTCCACGGCTCGGTGATCCTCATCGGCGGCGATCCCGGCATCGGCAAGTCCACGCTGCTGACCCAGGCCTCCGCCGCGCTCGCCAATCAGGGCCATCGGGTCGCCTATATCTCTGGCGAGGAGGCGGTGGCGCAGGTGCGCCTTCGCGCCGAGCGGCTCGGGCTCGGCCAGGCGCCGGTCGAGCTCGCGTCCGAGACCAACGTGGAGGACATCATCGCGACCCTGTCGCAAGGGCGTCCGCCCGCGCTCGCCATCATCGATTCGATCCAGACCATGTGGACCGAGACGGTCGAATCCGCGCCCGGCACCGTCACGCAGGTCCGCGGCAGCGCCCAGGCGCTGATCCGCTTCGCCAAGACCACCGGCACCGTGGTGATTCTCGTCGGCCACGTCACCAAGGACGGGCAGATCGCGGGCCCCCGGGTGGTGGAGCACATGGTCGACGCCGTAGTGTCGTTCGAGGGCGATGGCGGGCACCATTTCCGCATCATGCGGGCGGTGAAGAACCGCTTCGGCCCCACGGACGAGATCGGCGTGTTCGAGATGTCCGACCAGGGCCTGCGCGAGGTCACGAACCCGTCGGAGCTCTTCCTCGCCGGACGCGACCTCGCTACCGCCGGAACGGCGGTCTTCGCCGGCATGGAAGGCACGCGGCCGGTGCTGGTGGAAATCCAGGCGCTGGTGGCGCCCTCCTCCCTCGGCACCCCGCGCCGGGCGGTGGTGGGATGGGACCAAAGCCGACTCTCCATGGTGCTGGCGGTGCTCGAGGCCCATGGCGGCCTGCGGCTCGGCCAGCACGACGTCTATCTCAATGTGGCAGGCGGCTTGCGCATTTCGGAGCCCGCAGCCGACCTCGCGGCCGCGGCGGCGCTGATCTCATCCCTCTCAGGCTCCGCCCTGCCGACCGACACGGTCTATTTCGGAGAACTCGGCCTCTCCGGCGCCATCCGCCCGGTGGCGCAGGCCCCGGCCCGGCTGAAGGAGGCCACCAAGCTGGGGTTTTCCAGCGCGGTGATGCCCGCGCCGAGGGGTGACAAGAAGGAGCGCCTGCCGGCGGGCGCGGCCTCGATGGCGCACATCACGGATCTGGTGGCGGGGATTGCCGCAAGAAAACGGTGAGTTGCGCGAGATTGAGCAACCAGCAATTGATTGATCTCTTCTCAAGCCCGGAGTAAGCGTTACATTGTATCTTCAAGATGCACCCAGAACTGCATCCTCCTTTCCTCCTTTCCTCCTCTTCCCCTTCGCTCCCCCCACCTCCCTCATCGCACCCCAACGGGCTTCGACGTTCGAAACAAGGATCTAACCATGGCTGCACCGACTGGTTTCAAGATTGGCGGAACGACCTTCACGGCAGAGGCGCCATTCAACTTGAATGAGCGCACCACGGCCGGCGGGGACGTTGGTGGACTGACGATCGTCGATGCCGATGCGTCGAGCGAGAACAGCTACACCTATACGCTTGTCACCAGCGCCACGGACGCTACGGGACGGCCCGACGCGGTCTATGAGATCGTCATTGATCCCGTCTCCGGCCTTTCCAAGATCGTGGTCAAGGCTGGGGTAACGTTGAACTTCGAAGATGCTACCCACAAGATCCGCGATCTCTGGATCTTGGTTAAAGAGGGCACGGACGAGTTCGTCACAAAGGTCACGATGACTCTCGGCAACGTCAACGAAGCGCCGACCGACATCACGCTCAAGACCCTGTCCGCACCTGCCGTGGCAGAGAACGCCGCCGCCGGCACCGAGATCGGCGCGCTGCTCGCCATGGACCCCGACCTGAACGACACCTTCACGTTCACGCTCACCGATAACGCCGGCGGCCGGTTCAAGATCGAGAATGGCAAGCTGCTGGTCGCGGACGGCTCGAAGCTCGATTTCGAGACCGCGAAGTCCCACCAGATCAAGGTTCAGGTGAAGGATGCGGGCGGGCTGACCTTCGAGAAGACCATCACCATCGGCGTGACGGACGGAATCGATCCGATCTCGGGCACCAAGCGCAACGACAAGATCGTCGGCACCGAAAGTGCGGATTTCATCAGTGGCGATGCCGGCAACGACAAGATCTCCGGTCTTGGCGGCGATGACATCATCAATGGCGGCCTGGGCAAGGACCATCTGACCGGCGGCGCCGGGCGGGACACCTTCATGTTCGATTCCGCGCTCCGCAAGGGCGGCTTCGACATGGTGACCGATTTCAACTCGGCCGACGACACGCTCCAGTTCGACCTGTCGGCGCTGAAATCCTTCAAGATCAAGGCGTTCAAAGAGGGCAAGCTTCAGAAGAAGTTCTTCACCGTCGGCACCGAGCCCAAGGACAAGAACGATTACGTCTATTACAACAAGAAAAACGGCTTCGTTTATCTTGATGCGGACGGATCCGGACACAAGAAGGGAATGGAAATTCTCAAATTGAAGCCCGGAACGAAGATCTCGGCGGACGATTTCCTGTTCATCTGATCGATCTGCCCATAAAAGACTGGAAAGCCCCGATGCCTTCCATCGGGGCTTTTCTATTTTGCGGGTGCGGCGCAACCGATCCCGATCTCTTCGCCAGGCCGGGCGCCGCGTTCCGCGAACCGACCCTCGCTTCGCCGGATCGGGCACCGCCGCATGTCCATCGCGTCGATCTGCCTCGCTTGCGCCCGGCAGACCCGGGCTCGACTCTCGTCCACTCGAAGGGTGACGAACGGCTTTCTTGAGGTTATACACCCCCTCGCCTCGAAGCCGCGAAGGCGGCCCCCTCTGCGTCAGGTTGGTTCATGCCCTTTTCCATTCTGGACCTCGTCGTCCTCGGCGTCGTCGTGATCTCGGCCCTGCTTGCGGCCGTGCGCGGGTTCACCCGCGAAGTCCTGGCCATCGTCGCCTGGGTCGCGGCGGCCGCCGTCGCCTGGTATCTCCACCCCGCCGTGCTGCCGATGGCCCAGCAATACATCCACAACGGCACCATCGCCCTCGTCGCCTCCATCGGCGCGGTCTTCGTCATCACGCTCATCATCGTGTCGATCATCACCGTCCAGATCTCCGACATGATTCTCGATTCGCGGATTGGCGCACTCGACCGCACGCTCGGATTGTTCTTCGGCGCGGCGCGCGGCTTCCTGATCTGCGTGATCGGCTGGGCCTTCATGGGCTGGCTGCTTCAGGGCAAGAACCCCGAATGGGCCRCGACCTCCAAGGCGCGGCCGGCGATGGAAAACACGCGCGACAATATCGTCGCGATGCTGCCCGAGAACGCCGAGGCGCTGATCCAGCGACTGCGCGAGAAGGGCGTCAACCGCGAAACCGAGCCGGCCGAACCGGCGGAGCCCGATCCGCAGCGCACGGCGCCTCCCGCCAATGCGCCCGCCGCGGGCGCGCCCCCGGCG
>NZ_JBFUHH010000107.1:0-14090 GCF_056402495.1 Microvirga sp. P4_A5
AACCAATGCGCAGCCGACGGTGGTTCGAGAGCGTTGACAACCAATGCGCAGCCGACGGTGGTTCGAGAGCGTTGACGAGATCCTGCGAAAAGGCGTCAAGCGGCAGGATATCGGCAAAGATGGCAGCACCCGAGATCGCCGCGAGAAAGAGCAGGCTGAGAAGCGCACCCTTCCGCGACATCAGCAGGCGGGTGAGAGCCGCGATACGTTTCAATCTGCTCATGATGCCGCCTCCATGGATCGAAACCCGCTCGACGCACCGCGCACTTGCACTCCGGTTGCATCGAGCGGGCCGGCGTGATGGCAGGCAACGTAAGTCGGCGTTCCGGGATAGGGGACGAATGCCGGCATCTCCTGTGCGCAACGCGCGCTGGCGCGGAAGCAACGGGGATGGAAGGGGCAGCCCGGCGGCGGCGAAGCGGGGTTCGGGATTTCCCCTTGCAGCACGATCCGCCGCCGGCTGCGCTGAACGACGGGATCTGGAACCGGGGCGGCGGACAGGAGACTCTGCGTATAGGGGTGGGTCGGACAATCATACAACCCGTCCCGGCTGCTCTCCTCGACGATCCGACCGAGATACATCACCGCCACCCGGTCCGAAATGTGCCGGACGACCGACAGATTGTGGGCGATGAACAGGTAAGAAAGGCCAAGTTCGCGCTGGAGGTCCTGCAGCAGGTTGATGATCTGCGCCTGGATCGACACATCGAGGGCCGCAACGGGCTCGTCGAGGATCAGGAGGCGCGGTTGCAGCGATAGTGCCCGGGCAATACCGATCCGCTGTTTCTGCCCACCGGAGAATTCGCGCGGGAAACGATCCAGCATGGTGCGCGCCAATCCAACCATGTCGAACAATTCGGCAATCCGCGCGTCACCTCCCATTTCGTCGTAGATCCCGTGGATGCGCAAGGGTTCGGCAACGATATCGCGCACTGTCAGAACCGGGTTCAAAGATGAATAGGGATCCTGGAACACGTACTGCATCTGCCGGCGTGCCTTGCGCAGCCCGGCGCGGCCCAGGTCTCTGATCGATTGCCCGTCGAATCGGATGTCGCCGCCCGTCGCCTTGATCAGACCCATGACGGCACGTCCTGTCGTGGTCTTGCCGCAGCCGGACTCGCCCACCAGGCTCACCGTCTCACCTTGATTCACCGTCAGGCTGACGCCGTCGACCGCCCTCACCCACCCGACGGTTCGCTTGAAAATGCCCGCCCTGACGGGGAAATGAACTTGCAGTCGATCCACCACTAGCAGGGGCTCCCTGGCCATGGGCGCCTGGACCGTTTCGCTGAGGGGCTCGGCCGGAAGCCCGAATGCTCGCGTTTCCTCCGGGAAATGACATGCTGATGACCGCGCTACGCCGACGCTGCGCAACGCGGGATCCTCGATCCAGCAGAGAACGCGATCATGTCCGATCGCACAACGGGGATGAAACGTGCAGCCGGTCGGCAACTCGCTCGGGTTCGGCGGATGACCGGGGATGGGATCGAGCCGCTTGTCGCCGGTGTCGATCCGCGGAATGCTCTGCAGCAATGCGGCCGTGTAGGGATGGCGCGGATTTCGAAATATCTCCTCGACCGGTCCGGTCTCGACGATGCGGCCGCCATACATGACGGCCACGCGATGCGCCACTTCCGCGACGACGCCGAGATCGTGCGTGATGAGGACGACCGCCGCGCCGGTTTCAGCCTGACGCCGTGCCAGCACCGACAACACTTGCGCCTGCACGGTGACGTCGAGGGCCGTCGTCGGCTCATCTGCGAGAATGAGTCTCGGCTTTCCGGCCATCGCCATGGCGATGACGGCGCGCTGGCGCATCCCGCCGGAAAATTGATGGGGAAATTGCTTCGCCCGACCGACCGGGTCTGCGATGTCGACCTCGCGCAGAAGCTCAACTGCGCGAGCGGGAGCCTCGCGTTTGGAAAGTCTTCCGTGAGTCACCTGCCCCTCTGTGACCTGACGGCCCACGGGCAGAACGGGGTTGAGGGTGGTGGTCGGGTCCTGGAAGATGAAACCGACTTCCTCTCCCCGCATGTTCCGCAACTGTTCCGCATCGGCGCCGATCACCTCCGTTCCACCGAGAACGATCGACCCCCGCACCGTTGCATTCGCCGGCAGCAGGCCGGAAATCGCCAGGGCCGTGACGCTTTTGCCGGATCCTGACTCACCAACGATGCAAAGAACCTCGTTGGCGTAGACGTCGAAGTCGATGCCGCGCACGACCTGCACCGGTTGGTCGCCCTTTCCAAAGGCGACCTCCAATCCACGAACGGAAAGGACCGGTGCGGTCATGCGAAGGCACCACGGTGGCGCGCCGGATCTGCGCCTCTCAAGGTTTGAAACCGATCGTTCGGGCCACGAGAAGATTGTCCATGTCGAGGGTGAATCCGCCGACGTTCTTGGCGGCGGCAATCAGCCCGGTGTCGTAGGAATTTGTCGGAATGGCGAATGCCGCCTCCACCATGACCTTGTTCAGATTGTCGTACGCGCCTTTGATGTCCGCGCCGGGACCGGAGGCTGTATTGACCCGCTCGATGGCAGCGACATATTCCGGATGGGGGTGCGGCGTTCCGAGGATCGGATTGTTGTTGGTCCGGTAAATGCTGTTCGTCGCCACGCGGGTCGGGAATTTCTGGATGTTGCCGACTGCGCCGAACACCGCATCGAACCGGCCTTTGAGCAGCGCGTCGACGAACTCTGCCCCCTGAAGCACGTCGAGCTGGATAGTGATGCCGGCTTTCGCGAGGGATCCCTGAACCACCTGGCTGATGGCGACGGCCGACTCGTCGGTTCCGTTGACCAGAAGCTTCCAGTTGGACATGTCTGCGGCGGAGAGACCGGAGGCTGCGAGCAACTCCTTGGCTTTGTCGATATTGAACGCATATTTTTCATTGTAGGTGGCATCGAAGGCGGGGCCTGCCGGCGCCCACGGCAGGGCCACCACTTCTCCAAGATTGGCGTATCCGACCTTCAGGATCCCGTTGCGATCCATCAGGTAATTGAATGCTTGGCGAAATTTGTGGTTACGGAAAGGGCCACGGGTTGAGTTGATACGGAAGACCTGGACCAGCGGTCCGGGCCCCCGGATGACCTGGTAGCCCGCATCCTTGAGGCGCACGGCGCTTCTTGCGGTTCCGCCATAGATGATATCAGTGGCGCCCGATTCGAGCGCGGCGGTCGCTGCCCCATCCTCACTGAAGATGGTGATCACCACCTCGTTCGAAATTGGCTCCTTCTCGCGCCAGTAATTGGGATTGGCGACGAGCCGGATGCGCTGCCCCACCACCCGTTCGCCCAGCGTCTAGGCTCCGGTTCCCGCGGGTTTTGTCTCGACGGTGTCGATGCCCGCTGGGTCTATCGGGCAGAGAAATTGCAGCAGGTCGGTGATCTGGCGCTCCGGCGCCGGGCCGTTGAAATTCAGCGTGATGGTGGATTCGTCGTCGACTTTCCAGTCTTTGACGAACGACATGGTGGCATAGAGGTTCTTCCCCTTCTGCGGGTCGGCAGCCTTCTTCAGCGTCGCCGCGACCGCTTCCGCGTTGAAGGGGGTTCCACTGTGGAATTTGACACCCTTGCGAAGCGTGACTGTCACTGACTTGTTGTCGGGCGCAATCTTCCACTCGGTGGCAAGGCTGGGAACGGTTTTACCGTCCGGCGTGTATTCGATCAGGCTGTCATAGAGGTTCTTGATCAGGGGGAAGTTGTTTGTTGAGAATTGCATCGGGTCGAAATTGGTCATGTCGAGCAGGACCGCGACCCTGATCCGACCCCCCTTGAGATCTGCCGCTTCCACCGTCGCGAGTGGAGCGATGGTGCCCGCCGTGAAAAATGTTGCCGCGGCAAGAAGCAGCAGACGCCGGGATGGGTGTGGGAAACCGAATCTCATGTGACTGCACTCCTGCTCGAATGTGCGTTGATGGCGGATCGATCACGCGACGTTTTTAGTCTCGACAGAGCGGGCCGCATTGCCCCGCGCAACGTCCCGCCAATCCACAACGGGATCGAGGGGATAGACCGGGCGCGGAATGCGTTTCCACGGAAGCGTGAACACGTCCGACTGACCGGGCCCGCGCGTGTCTACGCGGATGAGCTGCGAGGTGAGCGGCGCGAAATACTGGAAGTTCGAAGCCGTCTTCAGAACCGCTATCTTGTAATCCGAAGGCTCGATCCCGAACGCGCGGTAGACTCCCGGCACGTTGCCGGCAATTCCGCGCAATTCGCTGATCAGCATTGTGACGGGGCCGACTTCGAAAACGGCCGTGCGTCCCATGTCGATAAAGCTCTGATGGTTGTAGTCGAGATCGATGACACCACCGCCGATCTTGCGGACGATGCCGGTCACCTGCAGCGGCGTAAAAAACGCCGGGGCGGCGGACCCGCCGAGCAGCAAGGTCACCTCCGCACCTTCGCCGGCTTCCACCAGAGTCGCGACGGCATCCGGCGAGATCATCGGGATCAGCGTGCGACTCTTGATGCCGAGGCGCAGGATCGACTCGAGGATCAGATTGCTGTCGCCGGCAGCGCCGCCGAATACGGTGTCGCCGGTGTCGCTGAGAACGACGATACCTTCTTTTGCCTCGTCCGCCATCCGCACGGCCTCGTCGATCGGCACCGCATCCTTGACCTGGAAATCGTCACGCATTGACCAGACCAGATCTGCAAGCTCGTCTGCGAGTTTCTCGGCGAGTGCCTGATCATTGTCGGTAACGACGATCGTCGACCAGCCGCCTTCGGCAACATCGAGCCAGGGCTGCATGGGATAATTGGACGCCTGGAGGACCCGCGGGTGTTTTTCCATGCTCCGGGCGCGATCGAACCATATCTTCATCGGACCGCCGGACGTCAGAAACTGTTCCTGATGCGACAGAAGCGGTATCTTCCGCCACGCGATGACGGGTTTGGCGCCCCGGGTCAGGATCTTGAGAAGGAGCTCGGTGCCGATCTTGCCCGTGTCAAAGGGGTCGTGGGGCTGCGTGCGATGGCCGACAATCGCCGTGCTGTGGTCGATGATTTTTTGCGTCACATTGGCGTGATGATCGAGGCCGAGCACGATGGGAATGTCCTTGCCGAGGATGGACCGGCAGAGCTCGATCTGTGCTCCCTCCACGTCGTCGATCCCCTCGGCCGCGCAAGCGCCGTGAAGTTGCAGCGCAAGCCCATCGATGGGACCCGCGGATTCGAGACCGGTCCTGATGCGGTCGGCAAAGAAGTCGAAGGCTTCTCGCGTGATCCGACCGCCTGCCACTGCGAGGCCGCGAATGATCGGAACCGTCTCGATATCGAGGCCGGACTCCCTTACAGCCTCCAGATGCCCGCCGATCTGCCCGTGGTCGCGGAGCTTTTCGAGAATGTCGCGGCCCTCGAAAATTCCGAAAGCCTCGTAATCCCGCAACGTTGTAGGGACAGGGTTGAAATCGTTGGTTTCCTGCGAAACATGGATGACGGCGATCCTCATGCCGGTTCTCCCGGCCGGAAACGGGATAGAGTTCTGATCGAAAGTCGGTGCCTGTCTGCCCGTGTCATCCATACCCCCGAAGTAGAACCGTCGAGATTACATTGTGTCCGATCACGTTGTCTTTGGGCACTCGTAAAGTCAGGCTAGTAATCGGCAATTTTGGTGTCAAGGATATGCAGTTTCGCCTTGCGGAACAACGCGCGCGGCGATTGCCCTACTCACGAAAGCTCATGCCCGGAGAGACTGGCCGAACCGTCTTCGAAGCGAGCGCCGAGCTTGATCGAAATCCTCCGCGCGGCCGATTTCAAGGCCTCCGCCGCATGCACGGTCACCTCCGGCTTCATGCGCCGCTCGGGCGCCGAAAGGCTCATCGCGGCGATGGGGTAGCCCGCTCCGTCCAGAAACGGAACACCGATGCACATCAGGCCGTCTTCGTTCTCTCCCATTTCGATGGCGTAGCCGCGCTGCCTCACGTCGTCCATCTGGCGGTGCAGCGCCTTGGCGCTCGTCAGCGTCTTGACCGTCATGGCCGTCAGCGCATCCTCGGCGAAGAGGTCCTGGCGAGGCTCCGGCAGGAACGCCGCGATGGCCTTGCCGAGAGACGTCGAGTGGACCGGATGCCGGTCCCCCACCCGCGCGTGGATGCGCCCATTTCGCTGTGGCTCGACCATGTCGACATAAACGATGTGGCGATCGGACAGGATGCCCAGATTGACGGTTTCGTTGAAGGTTTGCATCAGCCCCAGCATCTCCGGCTGGGCGAGAACCCGCAGACGCTGGAGGTTCTTGTCGGCTTTCGCCAGTGCGCGGAACCGGGCTCCGACGCCGTAGCGGTCCCGTTTTTGGTCGTGATGGAGAAATGAGGCGGCGGACAGGGTCTGGAGATACCGAAAAACCGTCGTCTTTGGCAATTTCAGTTCGGAAACGATCTCCGTCAGCGTGACGTCGTGGCTTTGCCTTGCCACATGCTCGAGAACCTGCAGGGCCTTCATGACAGGCTGAACGATGTAATCGTCTCCGCGCTTGCTCATCGATGTTACCTTCCCTGGTTGTTGGTCCGCATTCGGCCGATCGATATCCTTGTCGCAGGATCGGAACGATCGTTGCCCGCGATCGGACCTTGTTTTTTCGTTATCCTCTCCCGCCTTCAAAAATACGTCTTCACGCCATCCACGACGCGGTAATCCTCGTCGACCATCATGAGCAGCGCCCATTTGTCGAAGGTCGTGCAAGGGTGTCCGATGCCGAAACCGACCATGTCGCCGACGCGAAGCGGGCTTTCCCCGGGCGTGCCCAGATGGCAATGCTGATCGTTGAGGGCGATGACCACATGGCCCCGCGGCATCTGCTCCGGACGTTCCATCGTCCCATTCGGCCGATACCACCGCACCGGCACCGGCAGTGAGGAATCATAGCTCACATCCCGCTTGCCCATGGTCAGGATCGTGCGGCCGCTTTCCGGTCGCGACTGTACGTAGGCCCAGACTTCGAGCGCGGGCTCCAGTCCACCTTCGGGCAGGCGAAGGGTCGTCTCGGTCGTGATCCGTCTGAACGCCGCGGCATAGCCGATGTCGTCATGTGTCAGGTAGCAACCCGAGCGAAGGATTTTCAGCAAGGGCCGGTCGAACGACACCGCCCGCAATCTTTCGCCGACCCGGTCGAAGAACGCGGAGCCGCCGGCGGTCAGGATCATTGGCTCTCCGGGCGCTAGCAGGCCTTCCTCGTTCGCAAGTCCTGCTATTGCGGCGACTTCCTCGATCAGGCCGTCCGCCGAGGCCGCATCCGGCAGCAAGCCTTCGAAACATTCGAACCCGGCAACCGTGAGCCCGGGCGTCGCGGCGATGGAACGGGCCACGGCAAGCGCATCGGTGCGGCTTCGCACTCCAGCTCTTCCGCCCATGAAGCCGATCTCCACGAACACCCGGAGCGGGTTTCCTCGGGTCGGCGGATGGCGCTTGGCACCTTCTGCGAGGAGCGCGACACCCGCCGTGCTGTCGGCAAGACAATAGAGTTCGAAATCGCGGTCCGCTCGAAGCGCCTCGAAACACGCATCAATCGATTGCGCGCCGATCGGCTGGTTTGCGAGGATCACGCGCTTCACGCCGAATCGACGGCAGACGGCGAGTTGCTGCGCCGTCGCCACAGTTATCGCCCAGGCGCCGTCAGCGATCTGCTGGTCAAAAAGCTGAGGCGCCATCGTGGTCTTGCCGTGCGGTGCGATGACGAGCCCGTTCTCCGCCGTAAAGCGGTACATCCACCGGCTGTTGGCCTTCAAAACATCGCGTTTGAGGATCGCCAGCGGCAGCGGAAGGTCTCCGTCGAGCAAGCTCCATCCTTGTTTGCCGATATCGCGGACGCACATCGCCGGTGCATCGAGCGGAAAACCCTTGGTTGTCGGGTCAACGACATGGTCCTCCAACAGCCGCAGGTCGAGACGCGGCAGCGGAGATCGGTCGAGGTCGGCTACAGCCATGGGTTCGGGTCCAGCGGCGCCAGCGGTCGCCGCGCCTTCGTGTAGGGGATCTTCGCCGTGTCAGAGGGATAAGGCCCCCCGGTGTCGAGATAGAATATGCTCCTTGCGACCGGCGCGAAGGCTGCATGAAAATGATTGGACGATTTCACCACGACGATCTTTTTCTGGGTCAGATCGATGCCGAGATCCGTGAAGACATGCGGGCTGAATGTTTGAGCGCGGGTGGAGGACAAAACCACGTCGAGATTGCCGATGGTGATGGCGGCCGCGGGTCCGAGGGACACCAAGCTCTGCTCGAATGGCACCAGGAGATCGGCCGTGATGGCGCGCACGCGGACATGCGCATCGACAGGCGGTCCGGAGGTTGCGGCGGCCTTGCCGCCAAACCGCAGCGAGATCGTCCTCCCGGCTCCCGCCGCACGACAGAAGGTGACGGCGACAGGGTCCCACAAGGCGCCGATCGCCGCGGGAATGTCGGGATGGCGAAGCAGCGCCTCGACCATCACGGTTGAATCGCCCGCGACGCCGCCGCCCGGATTGTCCCAGCGATCGGCAAGCACAATTGGCCCACCGGCTATGCCCAGTGCCTCCGCAATGGCCTCTTCGGGCTTGTAGTGGCGCGGGGTGCCGCCGCCAGCACCCCAGGAGAGAATTTCACGACCGAGCTGCTCAGCCAGCACTTTCGCATTGGATTCGTCACCGTCCCCAATCACCAGCACTTTCGTGCCCACATCGTACACGTCGGCCGCCTGAAAGCCGTGCGCAATGGAGATGCTGAGGATACCGTCGCGGCCCTCGAGAGCCTTCATGCGGTCGACGAAGCTGCGCCCCGGCTCGCGGCTCGTCATGAAGCCCGAGATCGAGCGGCAATCGAAGACGGCGCTCACCGGCCTCACCTCACCTCTCGCAGCACGGAGGCAGAGATCGACGAGGTCCTCGGCGCGATCGAGGAAATCCGTATGCGGGAATTCCTTGAACGCTACGATGACGTTCGCGGCCTGGATCATCTGGTCGGTCAAGTGGCAATGCATATCCAGTTCGGCCCCGACGATGGCTGAGCTGCCGACAATCGTTCGGGCCCGTGCGAGCAGATCGCCTTCGCAATCATCGTAATCCCGCGCGACCATCGATCCGTGAAGGCCGAACAGCACCACGTCGACAGGCAATGCGGATTTCAGTTGATCGAGAATTTCGTCGCGGAGGCTTTCATAGGCTTCGCGCGAAACAAGTCCCGCTGGTTCGGCCCAGGTGGCCGTCCCTTCGATGATCGTGAAATCACCCGCCTTTGCGCGTCGGCGAGCGGCGACCAYCGGGGCCGAGCAGAGGGTCGGCGTGTCGGGATGCGCGCCGGGAGGACAATAGAAGGCGGATTCGAAAGCGGACCGATCGACGAAGAGCGGCGAGAACGTATTGGTCTCGGTTGCTAGGGACGCCACGAAGACACGCATTCACGACTCCGTTCCGCTGGTTTGCGCCAAAAGCCGCAACGCGAACGTTCCACCATATGGGATAGGTGTTTGTCCGCGACAATTGTAGTTGGATCAGGAGGTGCCTTGTCAACTCTATTTACTTGTCGTGACTCGATATTCTGGATGAATTCCCCCTTGCCCTGAGCGATGCGAAGGTGCTTACTTGTTTCAGTTACGTCACCAGCATGCATTCAATCATATGGAACGCTCTTCTCAGATGGCTGGCGAAGCGATGAAGCCGATACCGCTGAAGGAGGGAGCCCACCAACGGGCCGATCCGGTCGGGTCGCCACCTGTCGAGGCGCGTATTCAATCCATCGGTCGCGCCAAGGCTCTTCTGGACGCGATGGCCGCGGGCTCCTGGGTGTCGTTGCGAGACCTCGCCATGTCGACGGGGCTCGCCAAGACGACAGCGTTCAATCTCGTCAGCGCGCTCGTCGATGTCGGTCTCGCCGAGCGGGATGCAAAGGCCGGCGCTTACCGTTTGAGCCTGCAGCATCTGAGCTATGGCAAGGCGGTCGAGCGCCGCCTCGACATATCGAGTGTGGCGCGCCCTCACCTCATCAGGCTTTGCGCCCTGACGCGGGAGACCGTGAACCTCGCTCTTCCAGGCCCCACCGACAGTCTCATCGTCGAGAGCCTGGAGGGCAGCCAGAACTTGCGCGTGTCTTCCTATGCAGGCACTCGCGCCCCTTATCATTCCACCGCTTGCGGGCGGGCGCTTCTTGCCTACCACCCGGCGCAATTTCGACAGACGATCTACAGCCTCGGAAACCTGCCTGCATCGACGCACCGGACCATCACGGACCCGGAGATTCTCGAAGCAGTTCTCGCAGAATGTCGGGCGGTCGGCTGGACCTCCGAATTCGAGGAAAACGAAACGGGCGGAGTGTGCGTGGCGGCACCGATCTTCGATCCACTCGGGGAGGTTATCGCCGCCGTGAGCATCGCGGGCCCGGCAGCACGGTTTTCGAACGAGACCGTCGCTCGGCTGGGTGGCCTTCTGGTCGCCCGCCTGGCCGAGATTACCACCGAAATCTCGGCTGCTTCCGGCCCACCTTCGGATTCCCCCAGCACCGGGCGAGCAACCGCATGACACGTCGCCGTATTCTTCTGGCTGGTCTTTTTCACGAGACCCACACTTTTGTATCGAGCGTCACGGGACTCGCCGATTTCACGACCCGCCGGGGACAGCAAATTCTTGACCGTTGGGGCGACGGTTCAACCATCGACGGCTTCCTCGAAGTGGCCGCGGGCGAAGACTGGGAGGTGATCCCGATCGTCGAATTCACCGCGCTGCCGTCGGGAACAGTCGAGCACAGCGTGCTGGAAACCTATTGGACGGAACTCGAAACCGGCTTGCGGGAAGCTCTTTCCACCAGTGCCGGGCTCGACGGCATCTGGCTCGCGCTCCACGGCGCCATGGTGACGAGCGAATGCGAGGATCCGGAAGGCGAGTTGCTGTCCCGTATCCGGCGGATCCCCGGCGCGGAGGCACTTCCGCTCTTCGGGGTGTTCGATCTGCATGCCACGTTCACTGCCCAAATGGCACAGCACGCGAACGGCCTCGTGGCATACCGCGAAAATCCGCACGCGGATGCGCGCGATTCAGCCGTACGCTCGGCGCGCCTTCTAAGCCGTGCCCTCGCGACCGCCATCATGCCCTCCATGTTGTCGAAGACCGCCCCGGTGATCTGGCCGCCGACCGGCACCGGCACGGCAGACCGGCCGATGCGCGATCTTGAGCAATTGGCCCGCGACATCGAAGCGGCCGATCCGTCGATTTGGGCCATGAACGTCATTGCCGGTTACGCGTTTTCGGACGTGCCCGACGCGGGAGTTTCGTTTTCGCTTGTCACTGTCGGAGAAAGAGCCGCCGCAGAGGCAGCGCTGGACCAAATGGTCGAAACCGCTATCGGCTTGCGTGAGTTCGGCGTGCCGAAGGAATGGGATCTTGATGAGGTGTTGGCCCGGACAGCGGAAGCGTCCGATGGCCCGATTATCATCGTAGAACCGTCCGACAATATCGGCGGCGGCGCTCCGGGCGATGGTACGGCGGTGCTGCGCGGCCTGCTTCGCCATGGCATCGGCAACGCCGCCGTGGCAATCGCCGATCCGGAAGCGGTGAAGGCCCTTCAGGACACGAAGCCCGGGGAAACACGGCGGATCGCCGTGGGCGGCAAAGGAAGCGAACTAGGCGGCGAGCCGGTGGAAATCAACGCCACCCTGGTCAGCCTCAGCGACGGTCGATTCTCGCTGGAAGACCGCAACAGCCATCTGGCTGCCTCGCAGGGAATGGCATTCAACATGGGCCCTTCCGCCGTTGTGACCGTGGGCGGGAAGGTCACGGTGCTCATCACGAGCCGCAAAACTCCGCCCTTCGACCTCGCGCAGCTGCGTTCCCAGGGGATCATTCCGGAGGACCTGGCGGTCATCGGCGTGAAGGCAGCGGTGGCGCACAGGCGAGCGTATGACCCCATCGCGGCCGCGAGCTACACCGTCGCGACGGCCGGCCCCTGCGCCAGCGATCTTACGCTGCTTCCCTATGAACGCATCCGCCGTCCCATCTTTCCGCTCGACCCGCCGTGGAGACCAGAATGATCGAGTATCCGACCGAGGCCGACACGCCGCGTTCGCATTTGCCTTTCAGCCCCGCGACCAGGGTCGGCAATCTCATCTTCGTCTCGGGACAGGCATCGGTGGATCCCACCGGCAAGATCGTCTCAGACACATTCGAGGGCGAGATGCGGCGCTCCGTCGCCAACCTCGAAAAGGTTCTCAAAACCGCAGGAGGCGACCTGGCGCATGTGGTGCAGACGCGGAACTACGTGCGGGATGCGGAGGATATCGCAGCTTTCAATCGCATTTATCTCGATTTCTTCAAGGACCCCTACCCGGCCCGCACCACGATCACCAACTGCCTGTCGGCCTCGCTGCGATACGAGATCGAATGCGTCGCAGTCATCCGAAGCGCGGACTAGTCGACATCGGGGACCGCATTTTTTCGCCCCGCGAAACCACGCGCCATTTACTTGAAACCCACCTTCGGGCCTGTTGTGACTGTCACGCACATAAGGAGCGGCGTCTTGGCCATTCAAGCGCAAGCAGAACCTGCCGGCTCTTCTCGGCCCCTGTCATTCGAACGATCGGCAGCCGAGATCAAAAAGAATTCCCAATGGATCGCCGGAGGCGTCAACAGCAATTTTCGCCTGAACATCTCGCCGACACCCCTCGTTTTCGAGCGCGGCGAAGGTCCCTATCTCTACGACGTCGATGGTAATCGCCTCATCGACTATTACCTCGGCATGGGCCCGATGATCCTGGGGCATCGCCCGCAGGCCGTGTGCGATGCGGTAGTGGCGCAAGTCGAGAAAGGCATTCTGTTCGCGGGCCAGACCGCCATCGAGGCCGAGGCCTCCCGACTGGTATGCCAATTAGTTCCTTGCGCCGAGCGCATGAGATTTGGAAGTTCGGGTTCGGAGGTCGATCAGGCAGCTTTGCGCCTTGCCCGCGCCGCGACCGGCAAGCGAAAGATCATCAAGTTCGAAGGACATTATCACGGCTGGTTCGACAACGTCTTATGGTCGACAGCGCCCGCGCTAGACGCAGCAGGCCCCGGCGAGGCGCCGGTCGCGGTGGCGGGAAGCAAGGGCCAGGTGGCGACCTCGGCCGACGACCTCGTCATCCTGCCCTGGAACAATCTTGCGCTCCTGGAGACGCGCCTCGCGAAGGGCGACATCGCCGGCGTAATCATGGAACCGGCCATGTGCAACGCAGGCGCGGTTCATCCCGCTCCCGGCTACCTCGAAGGCGTGCGTGAGGCCTGTACGCGAAACGGCGCCATACTCATATTCGATGAGGTGATCACCGGCTTCCGTCTCGCCCCGGGCGGCGCGCAAGAGCGTTTCGGCGTAACCCCGGACCTTGCGACCTTCGGCAAGGCCATCGCCAATGGCTTTCCGGTTGCGGCCATCGCAGGTCGAGCAGACCTTCTCGACATGTTTTCCAATGGCGGCGTGGTTCACGGCGGTACCTACAACGCACAACCTATCGCGATGGCGGCAACCGTGGCGACACTGAAATCGCTGACGCCGTCGCTCTACGCCACCATTGATCGGCATGGCACACGCCTGATGGAGGGGATGAGAGAGGCCTTTGCGAATGCCGGCGTGAAGGCAGTGGTCACGGGATTTCCAGCGATCTTCCACGTCGCCTTCGGCCTCGAAGGACCGGCCCGCGATTATCGCGAACTCGCCCGCATGAACAGGTCAGCGTATGTGGCCTTCACAACCGCCTTGCTGCGCCGAGGTGTCCGTGCCCTCGAGCGCGGCGCGTGGTTCATGTCGGGGGAGCATGACGGCCAAGTGGTGGACCAAACTCTGGCGGCGGTCGCAGAGGCAGCGCGCGAATTGAAGACGAAGGGCGTGCTTTAGCCGCGCAGGTGATCTGGATCCTGATGAGCGCCTCAGGGCCTGATCAATCGGCCAGACCAGGACCAAACCTGGAGGTTTCGGTCCGTTCCGTCTCGCCGGGAATTTCGACAGATCGGTGGGGAACGGACGTGCGAGGAAGGCGGCGGATTTGATGCGGTGCGCTTTGGTGACCCTGCCTTCATTTTGAACCCTGTGCAGCCGGGACTCAAGTGTCGGTGATGGACGAGGCACGCAACCATCTTGAATTGCTGCTCTTATGG
>NZ_JBFUHH010000108.1:0-13694 GCF_056402495.1 Microvirga sp. P4_A5
AGCAGGACCAGAACGAGCGCGGCATCCACCATCGGCGGCGCTTCCGATGCCGCGCTTAGAAGGAGGGCAGCGGCCGCGCCGGCCGTGCCGAGAAGCTGGACGGCCATCATGCGTTCAGCTCCGACCCGGGAGCGCAGCACCCGGAAGAGACCCATTGCCGTCACAGCCAGGATGAAAAGCGCCACTCCCGTGAGGTAATCAGCCATGGCTTTCCTCGTCGCGCAGGATCCTGAGAAATGCCAGCTCGTCAGCGGACAGCTCTTTTGCTACCGGACGGTTCACGTCGAGGCAGTGGATCGAGAGCGTTCCGTCCGCGTCGGCCGCGATCGGGAGTTTGCCGGGTTGTAGGCTCATCACCGCACGGAGCGCTCCATGCGCCATGCCCATGGGCAGCGCAGGGCGGTAAGGCACAAATCCCTCGTCGAGGATCGGCGATACTGCGAAGGCCTGCCGCGCCACCTCCACCCCGGCGAGAACAGATTGGGGAAGGAAGCGCATGATGAATCGGATGAGGCCGAAACCGGACAAGCTGGCGTCCAACGGCCACAGAGCAATGCTCGCCCACGCGGCGGCTCCGGCCGCGGCCACGCCCGCCATCAAGTCCTTTGGGGCTGTGCCAATGAGGATCGCCCAGAGCGCCAAAAACCCGGCGCCTCGGATAGTGAGGCTCCCGACTGAAGGTCGTCCGCTCGGGCCGGTCAAAGTGGTCATCTCAGGCCCTCGTCTGAAAGGCGTTGAGGGCGAATGGAGTCTTGAGCGTGTCGATGCGCGCACAAACGATAAGTCATATCGCCTTTGATAAACTTAAGAGCGCACTTCAATACTTGCTCTTTGAGCAACGCCGCGCATTGGCCCATCGTGCTTGTCGAATCCTGAAATAACAGTTGCCCTGGACGAGGCCATTAGCCTTTCGTCCCATCTCTATGCCCGGCGTCCCATTCTAACCAGTCGTCGTATCAGATCGCCCGATCGACATTGCATGCGATCTCCAATCGGCCTTTATTCTCGCCGTTTGAACCTGGAGGCGAGCTTGCAGCTCCTACCCCTTGGGCCTAGGTTTGCGTGAACCTCGCGCAGCGCATGACCGGACGCTTGACCCAGGAGGGCTGTTGCTTCCCTCGAAAGAAAATCAGCTCCCGAAGGGCTCCGCCGGGCCGATTATCGATCCGCGGCTCGGCGACGCGGAGGATGATGGATCCAGCACGAAACGACGCTCGATGCTGGCCCTGGCGGGCAGCCTGCTGGCGGAAGTCAGCCTTCCGAAGCTGGCTGTTTCTTGGACTTTTCTCATTGCGATCCCCGGCCTCGTTCTCGGCGCGGCGCCGCTGCTGGCCTCCATCTGGATCGGCAGCGTCTCGTCCAGGGTTTCGGGCATCGTCACCGGCATATGGCCCGCCGTGGTGCTGGTGCTTCTCGCGCTCCTCGGATGGTATGGGAGCAGGCCGCTCTGGCGAGTTGCAGAAAGCAGTTTCTGGTCACTGAACGCGCTTGCCGTCCAGCCGGGCTATGCATTGTGTCGCGAGAGCCTGCGGCACCTCGTTGAAAGGATGCTTCCGACCAATACCACCCAAAGCCGGCGCGCCTCTGTGCRCGCCTTTCTTGCGGCCGCTGCCGGATTTGCGATCTGCCTGATCGGACTTTCGATCATTGCACTTGTGTGGCCAGCGACACAGTGGCTCGGCATCCCGGCGGATTTGGCTGCGCCGTCCCGGCTCGCGCTCTCGGCGGCGGCGAACGCCGTTGCGATCGTTGCCGGCTACTTCGCAGCGGCTGGGTTGTTCTGGGGCGTCGCCGACGCAACGATGCCGCAACCGCGCGACCTCGACGCATTCCACGTCCCGTCGCGAGAAGATCGAACGTGGCGCGTGGCGCACCTGTCGGATCTTCATGTGGTCGGGGAACGCTACGGCTTTCGCATCGAGAGCGGGCGGTCAGGTCCTTGCGGAAACGAGAAGGTGCGCCGCGTCCTGTCCCGGCTGGAAGAAATCCATGCGGATTGTCCCCTCGACGCCATACTGATTACCGGAGACCTGACCGACGCCGGCCGTTCGGCGGAATGGGCGGAGTTCTTCGATATGCTGGCAGGGCACCCCTTGTTGGCCGATCTCGTGGTCGCCCTTCCGGGCAATCACGATGTCAACGTCGTCGATCGAGCGAACCCGGCGAGGCTTGATCTGCCGTTCAGTCCCAAGAAGCGGTTGCGGCAGCTTCGGACACTCTCGGCCCTTGCTGCGCTGCAGGGTGCAAAGGTCAAGGTCGTTGATCCTCGCACGGGGCAGCTTCGCGATCTTCTCGACGATGCCCTGAAATCGCATGTAGAAGAAATGCGCGGCTTCGCAGACAATGGATCGGCTCGCTTATCGAGGGCTTTGGGCGATCTGTGGGCTGGCATATTTCCGATGATCCTGCCGCCCGCGCGCGCCGACGGGCTCGGGATCATTCTGCTGAACTCCAATGCAGAGACGCATTTCTCCTTTACGAATGCGCTCGGCATCATGTCGGCGGAGCAGGCGCACGCCATCGAAGTCGCGGCTGGCCACTTCCCCCAAGCCTGCTGGATTCTGGCGCTTCACCACCATCTGGTCGAATATCCAAATCCCGCTACGGCGCTTTCCGAGCGGATCGGAACGGCCCTCATCAATGGCAGTTGGTTCGTCCGCAAAATGCAGCGCCTCGCCGATCGCACGATCATCATGCATGGCCATCGCCATGTGGACTGGATCGGCGAATGCGGCAAGCTTCTAATCGTTTCCGCGCCGTCTCCGGTCATGGAGGCGACCGATAGCGGCGACACCTATTTCTACATCCACATCCTCGCCAGGAGCGATGATAACCGGCTCAGACTGCTCGAGCCGGTGCGGATCGACATCGAGGGTGCGCCGGGTCCCGATGGAATCTCGCTTGCTTGAGGAAAGCAGCGGATCGCACACAGGATCGCGACGCCGTTCGATCGCAGCTCGTGCTCAATCAGATTCCAGCGTGAGTATCATGCCGTCGAATGTCGGCTTGACGTTGTCAGCAATTGCGCCCGCAATTCTTCTTAATCCAGGTCAGTATTCAGGTTCATAAGGATTGCGCGTTTCGGTTTCAGGTGGTCGAGGAGCGCCAGCGGGTCACTGGCAGAGAAGTGGGTAGGCTGAGGCGTCAATGCAACGCGTCCAGGACTAGGATACCGAGCCCACGCAGCTCTTCGATGCTCTCTTCAGCAAGGGCAGGTCCAGCACGCTGCCGACGCCAGTTTCCATGGGGGCTGCACAGTTTCCCTCCCGAACCAAGCGCTCCACATGGGCGACGTTCTCGGGCGCCAGATCAAGCGCAGCAACCCCACCCGTGGGTCCGACGTGTTCGCAAATGAGCGGGACGTAACCGCCCGGGCCGCAGCCCGCGTCGAGCACCGTCCAGCCCGGCAGGATTCCCACGAAGCGAAGCGCGTCCTCATACTCGGCCCGGGCGGATTCCAAGTGCGCATCCAACCACAGTGCATCGCTCAACGCGTGGCCCGTCGACGTCATCGCCATTTCGCTCACGGGATCGCTCCTGAAGCTCAGGACAAAGCCGTAGTGTAGCCCCTTCAATGGTTTCATGCGACAGGAGCCGCTAGGCATAGCCCGCCAGGAGCGGAACGAAAGCTGACTACTCAACCCTAGTGGCTTCTGTTACCGAGCGCCGCGTCGATGTGCCATTAGCGGTCCTTGAGGATAGCCCGGAACGGCGCCATCCTCGGCCATGCCAGCCTGTCCACAACGGAGCGTTACGATCAAAAGGCCACGTCTCTGTAGGCGCAGCGCGCCTAGCGCAACAACGGCCACTGCACGTTTCCGTCCTCCCGCTCAAGAGACCGCTGAGGAGTCGCAATGCGCCCCGCGTCTACCCCGCTAATCGTCGGACCTGCAATCAGCGTCCTCGGCCGAGGACGAGATCGCCATCTGCCAGGAGCGGATCGCTCGCGAGGGTGCGGCGGTCCCGACCGAATGCTGACGAGGCTTTTGTCGTCCACGAGGTGCCGGAACTCATGATCATCAACGCTGTGGCAGGCGGCAAACGATCGCCAGGCAACGATGGCGCAGGACACGCGGCCCGACGCTCGCTCAGCTCAAAAGCCGTAGCAGACCAGGCTCAAATTGCTGCTCTCGGGGCTGATCCGGTGCGGGGCATGCGGGGCTACTTACGTGAAGGTCGGCCAGCACCGCTTTGGGTGCGCAGCGGCTCCGCAACAAGGGCGCGGCCATCTGCACCGACATTCTGACCATCCGGCGCGAGACGTTTGAGGCGATCGTCATCGACGGTATCAGGAACGGGCTCATGGACTCGGCGCTGTTCAAAATTTTTGCGGAGAAGTTCCACGCGGAGATCAATCGCAGCCGGATCGGTGAGCGGGCCGCGAGAGCCTCGGTCGAGCAAGAGCTCGTCCGGACCGGCAATCGCATCCGACGCATCCTCGACCTTCTGTCGGGAGCGAGGACGCCCTACGCTCGCTCAAGGGCGAGCTGARAGCCCTGGAGGCGCGCAAGGTCGAGCTCGAAGCTGAGTTGAAAGTGCCCGCCAGCGCCCAGCCGCTGTTCCACCCCAACCTCGCTTGATATGGGCGAAGGCGCGCCCGAAGGTTTCGGATCTCGGCCAGCTTCTCGAAGACCCCGCGACGAAGGACCAGGCGTTCGACCTGATCCGCGGCCTGATCGAGGTGATCCGGCTGGTGCCGGAGAATGGCGCGTTGAAGGTCGAGCTGCGCGGCGAGTTTGCCGGCATTCTGGCGTTGTGTGGTGGACATGCAAAAAGCCGGACCCTTTCGGATCCGGCTTTTGCCGTTCGACGATTAAAGATGGTTGCGGGGACCTGAAACCACCGAGACTCGCCAAGCCTATCTCCACCGACCGCGGGTCTTTGATAACGAGCCAAAGCTTACTCGCTGAGGCGGGCGGGTGACAGGTCACGCTCCTGTATGTCTTTGCTCCGCAGTTCGAGAGGCAGCGTGCCGCCTACGATCAAGCTGTGCGCTGCTTTGCTGAGCGCCGGAGCCATCATGATGCCGAAACCACCCTGCCCGGCCAGCCAGAAGAAGTCATCCACCCGTCCATCGAATCCGAGCACCGGGACCTCATCGTCGACGAAGGATCGTAGCCCCGCCCAGCTATGGGATATGCGATGGACGGCGAGCGTCGTTCGGCTTTCGAGCCATTCGACCACGACGGCCACATCCCATTCCTCAGGCTGTACATCGTGGGGGACCGCCGGTGTCTGATCGCCGGGCGAAACCATGATCTTGCCGGCATCTGGTTTGAAATAAGCCTCGCCATCGATGAATTCGACGGCTGGCATTGTGCTGAGTTCTAGTCCCGATGGCGGATCGATGAGAATCGCCGTGCGACGCTTGGGAACGAGATTGAGGCGGGTGGCTCCGGCCATCGCGCCGATTCCATCGGCCCATGCCCCGGCAGCGTTGACAACGATCCGCCCGGAAAAAGTCGTATCGCCCGCGGTGAGGATCCACATTCCTCCGCGTCGCTCGAGGCTGTCGATGCGGCTGCCACAGGCGATCATCCCGCCCCGCCGCCTTAGACCGCGAAGGTAGCCCTGATGCAATGCTGCGACGTCCATGTCCATCACGCCGCGCTCAAGAGCCGCCGCCCCGACCCCTTCAGGACGCAGTACCGGCGCGAGTGACAAAGCTTGCGCCGCCGAGATCAGCGCGATCTCGTTGCCCGGTGACGACAGCGCAAGAGTAGCGGCTAGCCGCTCCTCGTCCCCAGGCGCGGCGACCGTCAGCGATCCTCTCGGTGTCAGCAGAGGATATTCCGTGAAGCCGGGAGGCGGGGTCATGAAGAAGTCATGGCTCGCCGCGTTGATCCGCTGGACGATCGGCACCCCGTAGTTGCGCGTGTAGAGCGCCGCGGACCGGCCAGTGCTGTGATAACCTGGAGTCTTCTCCGCCTCGATCAGCGCGACTGAGCCGCTCGCCGCCAATTCGAATGCAGCGGAGGCACCCGACATGCYTGCACCGATGATCAGAAAATCGAATTGCATCGTGAACCACTCTAGAGCCGCGGACGAGGACAGCAGGCCTCAGACCGTGATTTCGGCTGTTGCTGCGCGCCCGCACTCTCGCCCAACCAAGACGGCTCGGAACACGCAGCCGCGCAGCGCGGTCCAATTCTTGACATCACCGCCCATCGATTTGCAAGAAAAATAAAATCAATTGACGCACTGACAGAAATATTGCCTCCTTCTGGTGATTGGATGAGGTGCAGGTGGTAAAAACGGTTCGTCAACGGCTAACGGCTTGCACGACCGAGGGCTCCAAAGCGGACCGGGCGCTCGCGAGCTATATGCTGGCAAAGCTGAGCAGCATCCCTTTTGAAACGGCAGCCACCCTTGCGGAGAGGGTCGCCGTGAGCGAACCCACAGTTGGGCGTTTTTGCCGATCGCTTGGATACAAAAGTTTCAAACACCTGAAGGAACAACTCAGACAGGACATTGGCGATAGGCCGTGGCTGATCAGTGATCGGTTGCGGGAATTTCAACAGCGCACACTGGAAGGCGAAGATCAGCTCGGCCAGAGCCTTCAACTCGAGATGGCAGGGCTTGTCGCCGTCTACGAACTGGCTCACACCGATGAATGGAAGCGAACCGTCACGCGCCTTGTAAACAGCAAAGCGGTGTACGTCGCGGGCTTTCAGACCGAACGCGGTATGGCGCAGTTCTTTGCCAATCAACTGCAATATCTCCGCGACCGGGTACACCTCATGGACCTTGCGGGCGGGAACTTTTCCGAGCTTCTGCTGACCGACTGTAACGAGGCATGCCTCGTGCTCTTCGAAGCGCGGCGCTATTCGCGAATGGCGCGCCTGCTGGCAAAGGAAGCGAGTAACAGCCGCATCCCCACGACCCTCATCACCGACGCGTTCTGCGATTGGGGCCGCGACCTTGTCGACGACATGCTGGTGGTGCCCACCGAGTTCAATCTTTTTTGGGACTCGACCGCACAGATGGCAAGCTTGACCAATTTGCTGATGAACGGGGTGTTCATCGAAATCGGACCGAGTGTCGAGGAACGAATGAACAAAATTTCGACGCTCTATAGCCGGTTCACGRGATACGTCGCCGACTCGTCGGGACCGGAAGACTGAAGACGCAAGAACACGACTCGATCCAGAGAAAACCAAAGGGAACTGCAGATCATGAAAATTCTAGCCAAAGCCGTTCTGTTATCCGGATCAGCGCTCCTCAGCGCAGGCCTCATAGCCCTGCCCGGCGCTGCTTTCGCCCAAGATGCCGTGTTCGTTCTCACCGCGCGCGACGTGGGAGCGCCGAGCTACGATCCCATCAAGGGGACCAGACTCAACGAGGCCGTTTCGCTTATCTTCGATCGGCTTGTCGTTCAGGATACCGACCAGAGCTACCACGGTATTCTCGCCTCTTCCTGGGAGTCCACGCCGGACGGCATGCAGTGGACGTTCAAGTTGCGCCCTGACGTCAAGTTCCACAACGGTGAGCCATTCAACGCCAAAACGATCGAATGGTGGATTCCCAAATTCAAGGGAACAGAAAACTCCTTCATGATCGACTCGATCGCGAAGGTCGAGGTAATCGACGATCTGACGGTGCGATTTGTCATGAAGACGCCGGACCCGAACATGCTATTCAATCTTGCAAGCACGTTCATGAGTGTGCCGGAGCCGAAAGCCTACGACAGGCTCGGCGATAAATTCGGCGTGACAGAAGCCGTGGGAACCGGACCATTCAAGCTCGAGAAATTCACCGTGGGCCAGCAGACGATGCTCGTTCGCAACGACGACTATAAATGGGCGTCCGATCTGTCGACCAACAAGGGGCCTGCCAAGATCAAAAACCTCGAGATTCGTGAGATTGCCGAGGACTCGACAGCCTTCCTGGAATTGCAGACTGGCGGTGTCGATCTTCTCCTCAAGGTTCCGACCGACTTCCTGCCGCGCCTCCAGGGCCAGAAAGCCGTTAAGGTCATTACGCTGCCCGGAACCGAAATCATCTACATGCCGATTAACACTTCGGTAGAGCCGTTCACGGACATCAATGTCCGGCAGGCCGCTGCTTTGGCCGTGAACCAGAAGGAGATCACCGCCAGTCTCTTTGGCGGGGTCGGTTCGCCCGCGAATACGTTCCTGATCAGTTCGTTACTGGAATCCAAAGTCGATCCGAAATTTACCATCAGTTATGACCCGGAAAAGGCTAAGGCGCTGCTCGACAAGGCCGGTTGGACGATGGGTTCCGGCGGCATCCGCGCAAAGGGAGGGAAGCCTCTCCAAGTGAAGCTGTGGACGCAAAATGGCACGGAATTCAAACGCGTGACCGAGGTCGTTCAGGCGCAGCTGAAGGCGATCGGCATGCAAGCCGACATCACCGTATTCGATGCGAGCACGATCAATGCTCAGTACAAGAAGAAAACCGAACACCAATTGGCCGTGCGCACCTACTCATGGGCGAATGCGGATATCATCGATTGGTTCTTCAGCGGGAAGCGTCTCGGTTATCCGAATGTCTCGATGCTGAACGACCCCAAGGCCGAAGAGCTCAACGACATTGCGATGACCAAGTCGCGCACATGGGATGAGCGCGTTGCCAATTTCAAGACCTATCATGAATACGTGCTGTCCCAGTTTCCATTCGCGCCCATCTATCAGCCCGTCGCAAACCTTGCCTACAACGACACGAAACTTGTCTTTCCGGACAAGGTTCGCGGCCGCTTCCAAAGCCATGTTGTCGTCGATATCGACGTGAAAAAATAAGCTCTATCAACAGCGGACGACCACAAAGAGCACCGGGATGTTCACCTTCATCATCAAGCGACTGTTGTTGCTCATCCCGGTATTCCTCGCCGTGTCGCTGATCATTTTCATGATCATCCACCTCGTTCCAGGCGACCCGCTCGAGCATCTCATGCAAGTGGGCTCATCGCCGGAGCAGCAGGCCGCGCTCAGCGCCAAATACGGACTCGATAGGCCAATCCTCACCCAATATGTGATCTGGTTGCAAAACACTCTATCGGGCAATCTCGGCGACGCCATCATCCTGCGCCGACCTGTGGCGGACCTCATAGCTCAAAACTTGCCCTACAGTCTCGCGCTGGGGGGTCTCGCGCTCGCCTTCTCGACGCTCGTGGGCATCGGTACTGGCGCAGTCGCAGCTGTTTTCAAGAACAGCTGGCTCGATCGATTTGTCATGCTGATCATCCTGTTGGGATCCACCGTTCCCAGTTTCTGGCTCGGGTTACTGATGATTCTGCTCTTCGCGGTGCAACTCGGCTGGTTCCCCGTCTCTGGAGCGAGGAGCGCCAGCGCGCTGGTCCTCCCGGCTCTGACCATCGGGCTCGGTGGGGTCGCGCTCGTTGCCCGCGTGACACGCGCGGCAATGATCGACATCAGCCGCCGTGATTTCGTTCTGATGCTGCATGCCAAAGGCGTTTCCCGCGCGCATATTCAAGTGCGCCATGTCCTGCGTCACGCACTGCTGCCGGTTCTGACGATTCTCAGTCTCCGCATTGGGTGGATTCTCGGCGGCGCCGTCACTGTCGAGTTCGTTTTCGCGCGGCCCGGGCTTGGCTCGTTGCTCATCACCTCACTCAACCAGCGTGACTATCCGGTGGTTCAAGGCTGCCTTCTGATGCTGGCGATCGCCGTCATGCTTGGGACACTTCTCGGCGACATCCTGCAAGCGGCTATCGACCCGCGAGTCCGCGAGAGGGCCACCTGATGACGAGAAACGCCAAGATGCTCGTGAAGGTCCTTCGCACGGTTCAAGGCGCGATCTCCGCCACTTTTCTGATGATCATTATTCTCTGCGCTTTGCTGGCCCCCTGGATCGCCCCTTACGCATACGACATCCAGAACCTGTCGTCTGCGAACCAGGAGCCATCCTGGATCCATTGGCTCGGCACCGATGAGTTCGGCCGCGACCTTCTCTCACGTATCATCTTCGGCGCGCGTACCTCGCTCACGGTCGGCGTCGTGTCCATTGGCATGTCGGTGCTTGTCGGAACGAGCCTCGGTGCCGCCGCCGGTTATTTCGGTGGCGCGTTCGATCGCGGGGTTACCGCGGTGGTTGACCTCACGTGGTCGTTTCCAGAAATTCTCATCGCGCTCATTTTTATTGCCATCATCGGTCCAGGGCTTCACAGCACCGCGATTGCCATCAGTATAGCGTATCTCGCCCAGTTCACGCGCTTGACGCGCTCGCAGATCATGGCCTTGAAGACCGAAACCTATGTCGAAGCCACCATCAATCTAGGGGCGACCCATGCGCATGTGCTCTTCCGCCACCTCATTCCCAACGCCTTAACACCCATCCTCGTTGCCGCCATGCTCGCGACGGGAGACGCGATCATTCTTGAGGCAACCCTCGGCTTCTTCGGTCTGGGCGCGCAGCCCCCTACGCCCAGCTGGGGAGCGATGATGAGCAGCGGAACGGCTACGATCTTCATTGCTCCTTGGATCATCATCTTTCCCGGCCTGGTGATTGCCCTGACGGTCATCGCCATCAATCTTTTCGGCGACGAGGTGATCGAGGCGCTGGATATCCGGGCGCAGCTGAGGGACAGCTGACATGGCGTTGCTGACTGTCCGTGACCTCACGATCTCCATCAGCCGCCTTAGCCCGCTGGACGGCATTTCTTTCGATTTGGACAAAGGTGAAATCCTGGGCGTAGTGGGTGAATCCGGATCGGGAAAATCCCTTACGGCCATGGCGGTTATGGGCCTTCTGCCGCTCATTGGCGGGCGGGTGACCGGCGGCACGCTGCACTTTGACGGTATCGATCTCACCAGCCTCGGGGAGAGCGAGTATCGGCGCCTGCGGGGACGGCGTATTGCACTGATCACGCAAAATCCAATGACCTCTCTTGACCCCATCCGGCGCGTCGGCGAGCAGGTCGATCAGGTCTCCTGCATGTATCTCGGGTTCTCCAGCTCGCAGGCGAGGACGCACAGCATAGAGCTGATGCAACAGCTACGGATCCCCGAGGCCGCGACGGTGCACGCACAATACCCCCACCAGCTGTCAGGTGGCATGAAGCAGCGCATCGTCATTGCGATGGCGCTCGCTGCCGATCCAGATCTTATCATCGCGGACGAACCGACGACGGCGCTCGATGTCACTATCCAGGCGCAGATCATCCAGATCATGGTCGATCTCGTCCGTGAGCGGGGGCTCGCGCTGATTTTGATCACTCATGACATGAGCGTCGTCGCACAAGCCTGCGATCGGGTAGTGGTGCTTTATGCCGGGCGTGTGGCCGAGAGCAACCACGTTGGTCCCATTTTCGCCGCACCCCGGCATCCCTATACGCGGGACCTGATCGGCTGCATTTCCCGGACTGGTCAGGCGCGAGGCAGCCTGAAGGGAATAAGAGGCAACGTGCCGAGTGTTCTCAACTATCCGACCGGGTGCAGGTTCAACCCACGCTGCGATCTCGCCCAGACTGTCTGTGCCGACCGGCGGCCTGATTTGAAGGTCTGCGGCGCATCTGCGGTCGCTTGCCATTTCAGCGAGGCGCTCGGTGACTGAATCCGCACCCCAACCGCTCGTGTCTATCCGTGGATTGAGCCGTGAATTCGGAAGTCGAGGTGGATACTTCTCTTCCTCTCGCCTGCTTCGCGCCGTCAGCGACGTTTCGCTCGATATTCCGCGTGGCAATGTCACCGGTGTGGTCGGCGAGTCCGGCTGCGGCAAGTCGACCTTGGCTCGACTCGTGCTGCGCCTCATCGATGCCAGCGAGGGCTCCGTCAAGTTCGAGGGAATTGACCTCGCGTCACTCAACGGCAGCCAGCTTCGAAAACTGCGTCGGCGCATGCAAATGGTGTTCCAGGACCCCTATTCCGCCATCGACCCGCGCTACACAATCCGCGAGGCGCTGCTCGAGCCCTTTCGCATTCAGGGTGTCCGTCTCGACGCCGTGGAGGCACGAACGAAAGTCGAGCACTTGCTGGACATCGTCAGCCTTAGCCTCACCATGGCGGACAATTATCCGCATCAGCTCTCGGGCGGCCAGAAGCAGCGTGTCGGCATCGCACGCGCGCTGGCGCTCAGTCCGTCGTTCCTGGTACTGGATGAGCCCACCGCTTCTCTCGACGTTTCGATCCAGGCGCAGATCATCGCGCTCCTGGAGCGATTGCGCGGAGACCTCGGGCTGACGTACCTGTTCATCTCCCACGATCTCGGGTTGGTCCGCTATTTCTGTGACCGCATCGTCGTGATGTATCTGGGACGCATTGTCGAGATCCTTCCGAGGACAGATTCCCAGCCGCGACATCCTTACACGCGAGCCCTTCTCGACAGCACTTTCGAGCCGGATCCCAACCTTCGGCGAGTTGTGACCAAGCTCAATGGCGAGATCCCCAGCGCCTTCAATCTCCCTGCAGGGTGTGCTTTCGCGACACGCTGCGAGCGTGCCTCCGACCTCTGCCGCATGGAGCGACCTGAATTGTCGCAGGACAGCGGCGGCCACGCCATCGCCTGCCATCATCCCATCGACTAACGATCCATTGGAGATTCCCCATGTCTTTCACGGTTCTCACCGGTGAGTTCTCTCACGAGACCAACACTTTCAGCACTCGTCCCACGGACCATGCCGCCTTTCGCGAGCGCTACTGGTATCTCGGCGACGAAGCGGTCGTGGAGCGGGGCAATTCCAACACCGGCATAGCAGGCTTTCTCGATGTGGCGCGGACCCACGACTGGAAAACGATCCATACAATCAGCACCGCAGCGCAGCCAGCCGGGCCTGTGACGCGCGAGGCATTCGATCGCGTGGGCGACGTCATCGTCGACGCCGCCCGGATCCATAGGGATCAGCTCGACGGTATTCTCCTCAGCCTGCACGGTGCTATGGTGACCGACTTCTGCCAGGACGGCGAGGGCGAACTGCTCGCACGTCTGCGTTCGGTGGTCGGTCCCGATATTCCGATCGGCATCACGCTTGATCCGCACGCGAACGTAACGCATCAGATGTGCGAGCTTGCAGACATCATTGTCGCGTACAAGACTTATCCGCATGTGGACATGCGTGACTGCGCACGCCAAGCTGCCGAGATCCTGCGGCGAACAATGATCGGAGAGATCAAACCGAAGACCCTTCGCGTCCATCGTCCGATGTTGGAGGAGATCAATGGCGGGCGTACCGACATCGGGCCCATGATCGAGCGAATCGCCAGAGCGCGCGCCTACGAGGCGGATCCGGATGTGTTCGCCGTCAGCGTCAATGGAGCATTCGGCAATGCCGACATTGCGGAGGTGGGGCCGACTGTGCTCGTGACCGCACAAGGCGATATGGATCGCCACCGTCGTTTCGCTGACAGCATTGCCGACGACATCTGGGATAGGCGTTTCGAGAGTCTCAACACCTACCATTCGGTCGATGAAGCAGCATCTATCTGCAAGGCATACCGGAAGACCAAAGGTCCGATCGTCGTCGCGGACTACGCCGACAACCCCGGCGGCGGCGGTTATGGAGATTCGACAGAACTGTTGCGGGCCTTGCTTGATGCATCGGTTGCCGATGCGTGTTTCGGTCCGATGGTCGACAGTGAGACGGCCGCCGACCTTCATCGGAGAAAAGCAGGAGACGCCGTCTCGGTCCGACTCGGCGGAAAGACGGATCCCCGCTTCGGCGGCGAGCCTCTCGATTTGGCCGGGACGTTGCTGCTGCTAAGTGACGGCTCGTATGTAGG
>NZ_JBFUHH010000109.1:0-13326 GCF_056402495.1 Microvirga sp. P4_A5
TACCCCTGGTCGGTGGAATGATGCCGCGAGGCGTCTTCAGGCGCTTGCCAAGCTGAGCAGGAATCCCCAGAAGCGGGTCTGACAGCGACTTGGCTGCCACCCGCGACGGAGCACCGACCCATGAGACGTCATCCCAGCCTGTTCTGCCTGCTGGCCGGAATGATCGTCGGCCCGGCCTCAGCGGCCCCCCTGAAGGAGATTACCTTCGGAACGAACTGGATCGCCCAGGCCGAGCATGGCGGCTATTATCAGGCCGTCACGGATGGAACCTTCGAGAAGTACGGTCTCAAAGTCACCATCGTGCCAGGGGGGCCCCGCGCCGCCAACCGGATGCTGATGACGGTCGGAAAGCTCGACTTCTACATGGGCGGCAGCATGATCCAGGCGTTCTCGGCCGCCGAGAAGGATATTCCCACGGTGGTGGTGGCGGCCCATTTCCAGAAAGATCCGCAGATCCTCATGAGCCATCCGGCCCAGGGGCTCGATCGTTTCGAGGATCTGAAGCGCTCGAACAACTTGCTCTTGTCGAAGGACGGCGTCGCGACCTTCTTCCAATGGATGAAGGCCGAATACGGCTTTCGCGACGAGCAGGTGAAGCCATTCGGATTCAACCCCGCCCCCTTCATTGCCGACAGGATGGCGGTCCAGCAGGGATATGTGACGGCCGAGCCGCTGACCATCGAGAAGGCGGCGGGTTTCGAACCGAATGTTTTCCTGCTCGCCGATTATGGCTTCAGTACTTATGCGACCACCGTGGAGACCCGGCGCGAAATCGTCGAGAAGGACCCGTATCTCGTCCAGCGTTTTGTCGATGCATCGAGCATCGGTTGGCACAATTACCTCCATGGCGACAACGCGGCCGCCAACGCCCTCATCAAGCGGGACAACCCCGAGATGACCGAGGAATTGCTCGCCTATTCGGTCGCCAAGATGAAGGAATACGGCATCGTCGATTCCGGAGACGCGACGACGCTCGGCATCGGCGCCATGACGGATGCGCGCATGCAGGACTTCTTCGACAAGATGGTGAAGTCGGGGTTGTTCAGGGCCAACCTCGATTACCGGAAGGCCTACACGCTCCAATTCGTGAACAAGGGTGTCGGCCTCAACCTCAAGAAATAGCAGCGGGCATTCCATGCGGAACAGCAGACCGTGAATCCCTCTCCGCCCGAGCTTTCCACGCTCGTGGCGCTTGACCGCGTTGGCAAGACCTTTGCCAACGGCGTCAGGGCGCTTTCGCACATGTCGATCGCCATTGCCGAAGGCGAATTCTTGACGTTGCTCGGTCCGTCGGGCTGCGGAAAGTCGACGGCGCTGCGAGTTCTGGCTGGCCTGATCGCGCCCACCACAGGGGAGGTGCGGTGGAAGGGTGGGCCTACCGCTGATCATCGCGGACAGATCGGCTTCGTGTTCCAGGAACCCACGCTGATGCCATGGGCGGATGTGGCCGACAATGTCTGGTTGCCATTGCGCTTGCGCGGAACGACGCGAAGCGAGGCGCGCGACCGCGTCGCCGAGAGTCTTGCTCTCGTCGGAATGGCGGATTTTGCCAAGGCGTTTCCGCATCAGCTTTCCGGCGGCATGAAGATGCGCGTGTCGATTGCGCGGGCGCTCACTTTGAGACCCAGGCTCCTCTTGATGGACGAGCCTTTCGCGGCGCTCGACGAAATGACCCGTTTTCGCCTGAACGACGATCTGTTGACGCTGCGACATCGGCTCGATTGCACGGTCGTCTTCGTCACCCATTCGATCTTCGAGAGCGTGTATCTGTCGGACCGCATCGCCATCATGTCGCCCCGCCCCGGCTGCGTGGTCGCGGAAGTTCGGATCGAAGAAACACGCAAACGCGACGCCGATTTCCGCACCAGCTCGCGCTATGCAGAAACCTGCCGCGACGTGTCGCGCCTTCTGGCGGACGGCGATACGATGAGGGCGTCCTGACCATGGATCCGAAGCAGGAACCTCGGCTGACATCGGGAGTCATACGCCGTAACGCGACGAGGATCGCCCTGCCCCTGGGCATCCTGCTCATCGCCACTGCGGGCTGGGAGGCCTACGTTCGCGCGGCGGGCATCCCGCCCTACATCCTGCCGGCGCCCAGCACGATCGCCCGCACGATGGCGACGGATTGGCCTCTCCTGTGGGGCTCGTTGCTGGTAACGCTCGAGACCACCTTGCTGGGTCTTTGTCTCGCGGTCGTGGGAGGGGTGGCGCTCGCGGTCCTGTTCAGCCTGTCGCGCTTGATCGAGTACTCGCTCTACCCCATCGCGGTCATTCTACAGGTGACGCCGGTCATCGCGGTGGCGCCTCTCCTTTTGATCTACCTCCCGCAGGAGGTGGCGGTGCTGGCCTGCGCCTGGATCGTGGCGTTTTTCCCTATTCTGTCGAATACGATGCTGGGCCTGCAATCGGTGGATCGCAATCTGCTTGAACTGTTCGCGCTCTATGGAACGCCGGCAGGACCGCGCGGACGATTTCGGTCACGTGCGCGCGCGCTGTGGATCCTGCGCCGACCCGCTTCATTGCCCGCCTTCATGGCGGGCCTGAGGATTGCCACGGGCCTTTCATTGATCGGCGCGGTCGTCGCCGAGATGGCGGCCGGCTCGGCAGGGGCCGGATCAGGCCTCGCCTATCGCATGATCGAAAGTCAGTACCGGCTCAACATCCCGCGGCTTTTCGCAGCTCTGGTCCTGCTGGCGGCGGTCGGCGTCATATTGTTTCTGCTGATGGCGGTTGTCTCGCATCTTGTGCTGCGCCGGTGGCACGAGAGCGAGAGGGGCCGCGAAGGCTGAATCTCCGAAAGTTCCGCAACCTGTCATCGAACCGTCATGACTCCGTGATGATGGTATGGCGCTGGACGAGCATGGGGTGACGCGATGGACGATGAGATCAGGCATCCGGGAACCAAGAGCGTCGGCTGGGCGCTGGTTCAGGCTGCGCGCCTCCACCGCAGCCGCACTGGTGACAAGCTGTCGGATCTCGGCCTGTTCGCGGGACAGGAGCAGGTGCTCCAGGCGCTTGCAACCTCCGGCCCGATGACCATGGGAGACCTCGCGCTCATGCTGCGGGTCCGGCCTCCGACCGCGTCGAAGACCATTTCGCGCCTTGCAGCCATCAAGCTGGTCGAGCGGCACACCGAACCGGGCGATGCGCGGATCGTACGTGTCAAACTCACCAAGGAGGGCAAGCGCAAGGCCGAGGCCATCAATGCCCTCTGGGACGAAGTCGAGGCTGAATTGCTGGCCGATTTCGACAACAGGGACCGCAAGCGCATCCGCAAGCTGCTGCGTCGGGCGGCCAAGAATCTGGCGGGCCTGACGGGTGCCGACCAGACCGGCTTTGCCGATGACGAGCTCGAGGAAGCGACCGCCCTCGATGTGACGCTCGCCGCGAGTGCATGAACCGTCCACCGGACGACCCCTGCCCCTGACGCACGAGGCCCGTGCACGATCGGCGGTCGTCTTCGGCCGGCCGGCCCTGTAACGTTGCCGCATGGCCCGACATCAACCCACCCCTGCGGTCACGACGGACTCCGCGCGCCAGCGTGCCACCGGCATCGCGCTGATGCTCCTCGCAGTGGCGTGTTTCTCCTGCCTCGACGCCACAGCCAAATACATCAACCGCACGGTGGATCCCCTCGTCACCGTGTGGGCGCGATACATTGTCAGCGTGTTTCTGACGTCGCTGATCATCAACCCCTGGACCCAGCCCGGCGTGGTGCGCAGCCGGCGTCTCGGGTTGCAGCTTCTTCGCTCCGCGCTCATGCTTTTCACCACCATCTGCTCTTTCACCGCGCTGAAATACCTGCCCCTCGTCGAGAACATGTCGATCCAGTTCGCCACGCCGCTCATCGTGGCGCTGCTGGCTGGCCCCATGCTCGGCGAACGCGTGGGATTGCAGCGCCTGATCGCAATCGGAATCGGTCTGGCGGGCGTCCTCATCATCACGCGCCCTGGACTTGGCATCATGCATCCGGCGGCGGTGCTGACACTCTTGGGAACGATCGGATATTCGTTCTTCGGCATCCTGACCCGCCGCTTGGCCGCCCACGATTCCTCGGCCACCACCACATTCTATTCCGGCATCGTGGGTATCGTCGGGATGACTGCGGTGCTTCCCTGGATATGGACCGAGACGCCGTCTCTCGTGACCATCGGGCTGCTCCTTCTCATGGGGAGTTTCGCCGCCGTGGGACATTGGCTGCTCGTGGTCGCGCATGCACGCGTCCCCGCAGCCATCCTCTCGCCATTCATGTATTCCCAGATCGTCTGGATGCTGGCGCTCGGCTACGTTTTGTTCGGCGATTGGCCCGATTCGTTGACCTTCATCGGCGCCGCCGTCGTGATCGCCTCCGGCCTTTTTCTGCTTTATCGTGAGCGGGTGACCCCTCGAAAACCCGCAGATTTCCGATAGCCGAGCCGATCCGACCTCATCATCGACAGACGACAGGTATCCCGCGCCATGACCGATATCCTCATGACCAAGCCGATGCTGCAAAGCATTACGGATGCGCTCGACGCGCAATTCACCCTGCATCGACTTTGGGAGGCAAAGAACCCCGCGTCATATCTTGGCGATGTCGGGGCTCGTATCCGTGGCCTTGCGACCGGGGCGAGCCATGGCTGCACCGGAGCGGACCTCCTCGATCACCTGCCCAATCTCGAGATCATCTCATCCTACGGCGTCGGCTACGACAATGTGGATGTCAGCGAGGCGGCACGGCGCGGGATCGTCGTCACCAACACGCCGGATGTGTTGAACGACGAAGTCGCCGATCTAACCATCGGACTTCTGATCGCAACCTTGCGACAGATCCCGCAGGCAGACCGCTATTTGCGAGAAGGCCGCTGGCTGCAGGCCCCGTTTCCGCTCTCCCCGACCTTGCGCGGACGGCGCGTCGGCATCGTCGGTCTCGGCCGTATCGGCAAAGCCATCGCCCGTCGTCTAGAGGGTTTCGGGGTGGAGATCGCCTATCATGGCCGCACCCGGCAGGGCGATATCGCGTATGGGTTTTATCCTACGATCGTCGGGCTGGCGGAGGCCTGCGATGTGCTGATTGCGATTACGCCAGGCGGCGCCGAAACGAAGCATCTGATCGACGCGACGGTGATGAAAGCATTGGGCCCTCACGGCGTCCTGATCAACGTGGCGCGCGGCAGCGTGGTCGATGAGCAAGCGCTGGTCGAGGCCTTGCGGAATGGCACGATTCTCGCAGCCGGCCTCGACGTCTTTGAGGACGAACCGCGCGTACCGCAGGGTCTCGTTGAACTCGACAATGTCGTGCTCCTGCCTCACATCGCCTCGGCATCCGTCCATACCCGCAAGGCCATGGGGCAGCTTCTGGTCGACAATCTCATCGGGTGGTTCGACGGGAGGGGCCCGATTTCGACGGTCCCGGAAACGCCATGGCGTGGATGAGCGATCGGTAGAGAAAGCTCGCCACAGAGTCTGCCGGGGTGAAACTCCAAAGGTTTTATTAGATCTGGATCACTAACTTCGCCATTGGGGTGAAACCGATTTCTTCCATCGCGCGGAGGGTCGATGCGTCGAATACGCGGTCTGCGACAAGGTCTTTGGCGGTGCGCCGTGTGTAGGCGTTGAGCACAATTTTGCCGTGGCCATCTGGCTTGTACGCTCCGGCTACGGTGACTTCAGCAACGTTTGGCTCGGCGAAACTCCGTAGGCTTTCTTATAGAGGGCCGCGAATTCGCCCATATGGCTGAAGCCGGCGCGCAGGGCGATCTGAGTGGTTGTGGCGGTGTTCGGGTCACAGGCCGCCAGCAGCAGATGCGCATTCTGCAAGCGAACGGATCGGAGAAACGCCATCGGTGTCATGTTGCGGAAGTTGCGGAAACCGTTCTGCAGACTTCGAGCGCTCACCCCCGCGACCGCTGCAATTTCGGCAAGCGACAGGGGGTCCGCGAAGTGATGTTCAATATAAGCCTCGGCACGCTTCACGTAATAGGGCGCAGCCGCCGCCTGGGGCTGCATGAGGTCGTCGGTGTATTGGTGGCGCTGTGACAGCAGAAGGCCCGTCAGCACCATCTGCTCGAGTTGCTGGTGCGCGGTCGCAAAACTTCGGACGAGCGAGTCCGGATCGGTCAATTCGGTGGTGGCGTATTCGACGAGGCGCAGCCAGCTCCGGCCCCGTTGGTCATCGAGATCGACCGGGCGTTGAACCCTCGATGTCCCGGCCTCTCAGATGCGCGCAGTATTGTGCGAGTCGCCGCCTATCGACCATGAAAGCCGCAACGTGGCTGTCCTCCGCAAAATGAAGCGTATTTCGGGAAGTCGCGAAAAGGACCCCCAGTCGGCTTGAGATATCGACCTCCTCCTTGCCATCAACGAAGCGAGAGCTTCCTCCGAGCGCCATGACAAAAGCGATCCGGTCGTCGGGCTGATCGGGGTGGTGCACTATGAGGTCCCGCCCGTAGTGGACGTCCAGGGCGAAAAGGTTCTTCGATCCGTGAAATTGGAACCCCGCCTCCGCATGCCGCCCACGGGCCCGAGGGGAGATCCAGTGCGGGGAGACGAGGCGGTTTCCGGTTTCTTCCATCTCATCCAGAGTGGACGTCTCGAAAACGCGGTCTGCGATCGGAGGCGGACTGACCGGGGCTCCGGTCTGGCTGTCCTGCGCCAATTTTTGTTCGTCTGTCATGACGCTCTGCGGCCCGCCGCGCCGCCTTGCCCTGCCGGCAGGATGCGGAGGCGGCAGGTAATACGCAACTTCATTACAACAAATTTGCGCCTGGGCGTTCCGGAACTGCGATGAAACCGCCGAGCCGTGTTGAGTGAACGGGAGTTTCGTCGATTACGCTCGGCCTCCGGCTGGGCATCGGTCCCGGCGCTCGCCCCTCCTGACAGTGGCATTTCAGTCCCTCAACTTAAGGCAATGCTACGTTTCTTGCGCGATTACGACAAGTCTTGCGGTATTCCGATTTCGTCAAAATCCTGGGCGATGTCAGATGAGACATGACATTCATGCCGCAAACCCTCCCCCTCAGCGACGCGCACCGGCCGAGCGGCCGCGATAGCGAAAGCTCAGTCTTGCGGAACGACGCTTACGCCGCCCCGCTGAAGGTCTCGATCTTCAGGCAGCTTGCCGCCCGCCTCTTCGTTGACAAGGCGGAAAAGCGCGGCCCCTTCACCGGCCAGGATCTGCTGGCCTCCTCGGACCTGTTTCCGTTCTTCATGGAACGAGGTATCGCTCTTTACCATCTCGGCCATTACCACAAGGCCCTGGCAGATTTTCGGGCGGCCTTGCAGTTGAACTGGCGCGACGAAGACGCGGCCTCTTGGATCGCACGGGCAGAGCAGGCAACCCGCAAACGGCCGGAATCGTCTTTCCAGGTTTTTGCCAGCGCAGTATGACGGCGACCGACTTCACACGACTGAGCCCACCAGCGGTGGCTCGGTCGAGGTGACGCTGCCTCGCCGACGCCCGCTTCTGGAGCCTCTCCAACGAGGTCAAAAGCGCCTCGGCGCCCCCCGAGGAAGCCGAAGCCTGTTTATTGGGGAAAGAGGCGGCCTACACAGGCGTCTAACAGTTAGGGCCCGCCGCCCCAGATCTCTCAATGGTTGTCCCTCGGCACGGAGGTCTGGGCGACTTTCTGATATTTTACCGCCGGTTTAAGCACCATGCCATCGGACAATTGCTCGACCATGCCGCGTTGAATCTCCTGCCATGGCGTCTGACTGGCGGGATAGGGATATCCGCCCTTTGCCGCCAGCTCATCGCGCCGGCGCTGCAATTCTTCCGCGGACAGCAGGATATCGGCGCGGCGCGTATTCAAGTCCACGCGGATCCGATCTCCCGATTGCAGCAGGGCGAGCCCCCCGGCCATCGCGGCCTCCGGCGACGCATTGAGAATGGATGGTGTGGCCGAAGTGCCCGATTGGCGTCCATCACCGATACAGGGCAGCGACAAGACGCCTTTGCGAATGAGCGCACCGGGTGGCTGCATGTTGACGACCTCTGCCGAGCCGGGATAGCCGATCGGACCCGCTCCCCGCATGATGAGGATGGTGGTCTCGTCGATATCGAGCGAGGGGTCGTCGATCCGGTGGTGGTAATCCTCCGGCCCGTCGAAAACCACGACCTTCCCCTCGAAGGCGTTGGGATCGGCCGGGTTGTTGAGGTAGCGCTCCTGGAATTCGGGGCTGATCACGCTCGTTTTCATGATCGCCGAATCGAACAGGGTTCCCTTGAGGTTGAGGAAGCCCGCCTTTTCCTTGAGGGGATTGTCGTATGATCGGATGACGTCGTGATCCCACGTGAATTTGCCCCGGCAGTCCTCGCCGATGGTTCGGCCTGTGCAGGTCAGCGCATCCTCGTTGATCCTCCCAGCCCCGATCAATTCCGCCATCACCGCCGGCAGCCCGCCGGCCCTGAAATATTCCTCACCCAGATAGAAGCCGGCAGGTTGAACGTTGACCAGCAATGGCACGTCGAAACCGATCCGCTCCCAATCGTCGCAATCCAGCGCGACGCCGATATGCTTGGCGATGGCGTTGATGTGGATAGGCGCATTGGTCGATCCGCCGATGGCGGAGTTTGCCACGATGGCGTTCTCGAACGCCGCACGGGTCAGAATGTCTGAGGGTTTGAGGTCCTCCCAAACCATGTCGACGATCCGCGTTCCTGTCTCGTAGGCGATCTGGCCGCGCTCGCGATAGGGCGCCGGAATCGCCGCTGAACCAGTCAAGGACATGCCGAGCGCTTCGGCGAGGGCATTCATGGTCGAGGCGGTGCCCATGGTGTTGCAATGCCCGACAGAGGGAGCGGACGACCCGACGATGTCGATGAATTGCTGATAATCGATATCGCCCGCCGCGTGCCGCTCGCGCGCTTTCCAAATCACCGTACCGGAGCCCGTGCGCTCGCCATGGTGCCATCCGTTCAGCATTGGCCCCACATTCAGGGAAATCGCCGGAATGTTAACGGTGGCGGCAGCCATGAGGCAGGCCGGCATGGTCTTGTCGCAACCGGTGAGAAGGACGACGCCGTCAAGAGGATAGCCGTAGAGCACCTCCACGAGCGACAGGTAGGCAAGATTTCTGTCCAGGGCGGCCGTCGGTCGCTTGCCGGTCTCCTGTATCGGATGACAGGGGAACTCGAACGCGACGCCGCCGGCGGCCGTGATGCCCTCGCGCACCCGCTTTGCGAGTTCGAGGTGGTGACGGTTGCACGGCGCGAGATCGGAGCCCGTCTGAGCGATGCCGATAATGGGCTTCTTGCCCTGCAACTCCTTGGCGGTGAGGCCGTAATTGAGATACCGCTCGAGGTAGAGGGCGGTCATTCCCGGATTCTCAGGATTGTCGAACCAGAGCCGTGACCGAAGCTGCTCTGCAGTGAGCCTATGGGGCCGGTCAGCCATTCGTCATCCCTTTCACGTTCGCCGCGTGGCGTGCTTTCGATTTCACCCGGTCGCGGCGTCTAAATCAACCTTCAGCATCAGACTTGCGAAACCCAGAGTCGGGCAGGAAGCGCGCCATTGCAATTATGTTTCAGTTGCGGTCTGATGTCCGGCACCGTCAAAGGATGCCACCGAATGTCTCGTCTCGTAGTTCTCCTTGCCCTGCTTTGCCTGCTTGGCCCGACAGTTGAAGCGTCGGAATGCCCGGATTCCAAGAGCGCGAAGGCAGGCTTCCTGCTGGAGCGTGGCGGCACGAGGGCCCAAATCCGTCCTGCGTCAGACCATTTCGTTCACGTGATTAACGTCTATCCCGGCGGAAAGAAGCAGGACGTCATCTATTTCCGCGGCCTCTTCGTCGTCAGCCGGTTTGATGACAGCGCCCGATCGATCAACATCCCCCTGTCGGATCTCTGCACGGTCTTCCCGCTTGCTCCAAAAACGCGTCGGGCGATCACCTATGCGCCGTCGCAACCAGGTAGGATCGGCGCCACGGTATCGCTGGAACTGGTCACAGGACTTGAGAATGTCCGCCTCGGCGCCTGTTCGTATGAAGTCATGGTCATCCGGAACCGATTCATGAATGCCGAAGGCCGCGTCACTTACGAGGATACCGATCTGTATTCTGAAGAGCTGGGTTTTCTCCTTGGAAAACGTTACGACGAGCCAGGCGGGGGAAAAACCACGACCTTGTATGACAGCATCAAACTACTAGGCAATTCTCCGCTCTGACGGATCGGCTAAAAAGCCCTCAGCTCATTCTGAGATTTACGACGGATGCGTCGATTTCCTTGATCACCGCCTCGTCCAGATCGAGCGCCTCCGCCAGACGCCGGAGGAACTCGCGCTCCTGCAGCGTATCCGGATCAATGGTGATCCGCGCCGCCGCATAGACCTGTGACGCGGTGTCGGGATCGTTGACGGGGTCCGCGAGCGCGTCCACATCGGCAGGAGATGCAAACTCATTCTCGAGCCATTCGCTAGATTGAGGATCGACGCCTGCCTCGGACATTCCCTTGATGATGCGCGCACGCTCCAACTCGTCGATTTGTCCATCGGCCGAGGCTGCCGCGACCATTGTCCGCAGCAAAAGCAGAGCATCGTCCTCAGTCTGCGACACGGCGTGGAAGCGCGTGCCGGCGGGAGCGCGAAACTCTTCGGAGCCAAGACCGGCGGGCAGGTCGCCCAAGGGGGCGGTCGCGGGGGTCTTTCGGCTCTGCAGCGCCCGATAGGCCAAACCGCCAATGACGGCCAGACCGCCTAGTTTCACGAGCCCTCCCGACAATCCGCCTTTGCGCTTTCTAAGAAGCAACCCTGCAAGGCCGACGACAGCGGCTTGGGTCAGTCCAGGATGTTGGGTCGCCAGATCCTTCGCTTTCTGCAGGAACTGCTCGGGAGCGGCCAGATCGCTGGCGCCTCGGCCGGATTTCACGTTCGAGCCCCCCTGCCCTTCCTCCCCGCTCGAGGGCGAGGCGACGCGACCGAGCGAGCTTATCACGACATCCAGAAGCTTCTTGTAGTCGACCATCCTGCCCTCTCCTGTTCAACTCGCATGAGCTTGTGAACACAACGAGAGGAAAGGCGAACGGTTCAGCTCGATTTCCGGAGCCGCGCTGCCTCTGACGCAAGCTTGCCGATACGCACGAAGTCTCCGGCTTTCATAGCGTCCTTGGGCGTTATCCAGGTTCCGCCGACGCAGACCACGTTCGGCAGATCGAGATAGGAGGGCGCACTTGCAATGTCGATTCCACCCGTTGGGCAGAATGAGATATTGGGCAACGGCCCGTGAACGGATTTCAACCACGCGGCGCCGCCCGATACGGCGGCTGGGAAGAACTTGAGAATCTCGAAGCCCATGGCGGCCAGGGTCAGGGCTTCCGAAACCGTAGCGCAGCCAGGCATGACCGGAATAGAAGCCTCGGCCAGATGCTCCGCTAGGTGCGTAGGCGTTCCAGGGGTGACGATGAAGCGGGCCCCCGCGTCGATGACTTCTTGAATCTGGCTTTTACTCAGCACCGTTCCGGCGGCCACCACGGCTTCCGGAACAGCTTTGGCGATGGCCGCGATGGCATCGAGTGCCGCGGGCGTGCGGAGCGTGATCTCGATGACGGGCAAACCCGCCGCCACCAAGGTCTGCGCCAGGTCGATGCTAAGGCGCGCATCATCGATGGTGACAACGGGTATCACGGGCGCGAGGCGCGCATAGGAGCGGAGGGAGGCGATGCGATCGGTCATGCGGAAATTCTACCCTTCGAGGCTAAGTGGCCATAGCACTTTTGGAATGCCCGCGCATGCCCTGTTACAAATATCGACCCGATCGAGATGGCCGACAACAGGGTGTTGCTGTGCCGAGAATTCAACCGGTCGTTGGCGGCGGGCCTCCTGCCGCCGGACACCGCCCGGGAACGAGGAAATGCCCTGGTTCGAAGCTCTCCTCGGCCCGCGTCGCTGTCGGGCCTGCTCGCCCTTTTCCTGAGGGTCAACACCAGGGGGGCGCAAACGGTGTTTGAGCTCACACTTCCCTCGGCCCTTCGCCTCAATCGGTGTCGTCGCGAGCCATCGCGGGCAGGTTTCTCGGCGGAAAGTTTGGTTTTTGGCGAGTTGATCCGCGTGGCCGCGTTGTTTACCCCGGGCTGCGGCAGTACGTTCTCGTGCGTCCTGAGTCGGGCCACAAGCACGCCATTGCGTAGTGGCCGGAGCTTGGGGTCGGGGGACCGACCAGGTTCGTGCGGAACGGAATCGACGAGCTTTATGAACTCGAAGCGCAGACCGGCGCACATCCGCCCCAGGGCATCGCTTCCAGAGAAAGGTCACTTCGTGCGTTACGTCATTCAATCGGAATACCCATCGCGTCGTTCTCCCGTATTCGCCCGAAACGCGATCACGACCTCGCACCCGCTGGCCACGCAGGCGGGATTGCGGATGCTGGCACGTGGGGGCAACGCGATGGACGCGGCTCTCGCCGCCGCAATCTCGCTTGTGGTGGTGGAGCCGACCGGCAATGGTTTGGGATCCGACGCCTTTTGTATTCTCTGGGACGGCAAGGAATTGCACGGACTGAACGCATCGGGCCGCTCATCCGCTCATTGGACGCCCGACCGCTTTGCCGGTCTTCCTGCAATGCCCCTCCGCGGATGGGAATCCGTGACCGTCCCGGGCGCGGTTTCCGCCTGGATCGACCTGTCTCGCCGCTTCGGCCGGTTGCCGTTTGCGGATCTTTTCGCGCCCGCCGTCGATTACGCGGAGCGTGGTTTCCATGTCACGCCCGTGATCGCCGAACAATGGCGCAGAGCCGCATTGGAACTGTACACTCAGCCGGGATTTCGGGATGGCTTCATGCCGAATGGAAGGGCTCCGGCAGCAGGCGAAGTCTTTCGCTATCCCGATCTCGCCCGCACGCTTTCGCAAATCGCCGAGACAGAGGGAACAGCTTTCTACACGGGCGAATTAGCGGCAAAAATGGCCGCCTTCGCAAAGCAGCACGGGGCCGCCCTGGACGAGGATGATCTTGCGGCGCATCGCAACGATTGGTGCGGGACGATCTCGCAGGAGATCGGAGACGTCGCGCTGCATGAAATTCCCCCGAACGGACAGGGCATCGCCGCTTTGATGGCGCTGGGAATTCTGCGGACGTTCGATATCGCCAGCATGCGACCCGACGACGTCGAAGCGGTTCATCTACAGATCGAAGCCATGAAGCTCGCGACCGCCGATGTTCATGCCTATGTGGCCGATTCAGCCTTTATGGTCGAGGTCCCCACCGGACATCTGCTCGATCCGGACTATCTCAAGAAGCGGGCAGGCTTGATCGATAGGTCAAGAGCTCAGAATTTCGGCGCGGGGGCGCCGAAACACGGGGGCACCGTGTGCCTCGCCGCCGCCGACGAATCCGGCTTGATGGTATCGTATATCC
>NZ_JBFUHH010000110.1:0-12997 GCF_056402495.1 Microvirga sp. P4_A5
TCTTCAAATCCCGCGAGCATTCCGAGCGCCTGCGGAAATCGGGCCAGATCCTGGATTTCGAGATCCCGTTCACGGCGGCTGAAATCGATGCCGCGAAGCTCGCGGTGCTGGAAAAGAACGGCCAGACCGATGCTTATCTCCGCCCGGTTGCCTGGCGCGGCTCCGAGATGATGGGCGTGTCGGCCCAGCACAATACGATCCATCTCGCGATCGCGAGCTGGGAATGGCCGAGCTATTTCGACCCGGCCCAGAAGATGAAGGGCATTCGCCTCGATATCGCGGATTATCGCCGCCCCGACCCCGCGACGGCGCCCTCGACCGCGAAGGCCGCCGGCCTCTACATGATCTGCACGATCTCCAAGCATCGGGCCGAGCGTAAGGGATATGCCGACGCGCTGATGTTCGACTGGCAGGGCCGGGTGGCGGAATGCACGGGCGCCAACGTGTTCTTCATCCGCGACGGGGTCGTCCACACGCCGATCGCCGATTGCTTCCTCGACGGTATCACGCGCCAGACCGTGATCGAGCTGGCGAAGCGCCGCGGCTTCGAGGTCGAGGAACGCCGGATCATGCCGGACGAGCTCGGCAGCTTCAGCGAATGCTTCATCACCGGGACCGCCGCCGAGGTGACCCCGGTCTCGGAGGTCGGTCCGCACAAATACGTTCCCGGCAACATGACCAAAATCCTCATGGACGATTATACGGCCGAGGTCAGGCCCAAGGCGAAGGCCGCCTGATTCTCCGCCAAGCCCTTGGTGGACAAGCGCGCCGCGGCCTCCAAAAGGGGTCGCGGCGTTGCCGTTTCGAGGGGATCGACACCCCTTTTCTCCTAGGAACAGACTAAGAACCTCGCACTTTTGCGCATTGGCGTCCGGCCCCCTGTGAATTGTGGGGATTGCCGCCGCTTCGTTGGAATTAACGCTTATGGAACAAGGGTGAGCGACCGGCGTTTTTTTCGGAACAAACAACGAACGCAGGAGAATTTGCATGGTTACTACGCCCAAATCCAACGCTCGCTCCAACGAGTCGAATGCGGCCGCGAATCCGAAGCTCGAACCCGCTATCTCCAACCAGATCAAAGACCCCGACGAGTGGGTTTCGGGGCATGAACCCATGACAGGAGCGCAGGCGTCGTATCTCAAGACGCTGTCCGAAGAGGCGCGGGAGCCGGATGTCTACGACCCCGAACTCGACAAGGCGGAGGCGTCGAAGCGGATCGATCAACTGCGTGGCAAAACCGGGCGGGATTAGGCCGCGGGCATCTTTTGCTCTTGCCCTGGGCTTCCCATATCATCCCTGACGTACTTTGCCTCAAGGGACCCAAACCACCATGATGAAGACGAAAACCTCCCGCCGCGGCCGCGCGATGATCGCACTGGCGGCGGTGCTGATTTTCGCCGGTTCGGCGGCCGAGGCCCGTATGGGCGGTCGGGGGAGCTTCGGCTCGCGCGGCTCCCGCACGTGGTCCGCGCCCCCTAGCACCAGCACCGCCCCCGGCGCTGCTTCGCCCATCCAGCGCTCGCAGGTCCCCAACCAGGGGATCAACCGGCCGGCCGCGACCGCCCCCGCGGCCGCGCAACCGCGCCGCTTCGGCCTCGGCACCGGCCTGATGGCCGGCCTCTTTGGCGCGGGCCTGCTCGGCATGCTCATGGGCAATGGCTTCTTCGGCGGCCTTGCCGGGCTCGCCTCGGTGTTCGGCCTGCTGCTTCAGATCGGCCTCGTGGTTCTCCTGGTGACGTTCGCCATGCGGTGGTTTCGCGGTCGTCAGCAACAGCCCGCCTATGCGCGCAGCCAGGGCGGTCATCCGCGCTCGATGCAGGGCGGCTCCGTGCCTCCCACGGGCCAGGCCGGTATGAGGGGCCAGGGCCTGGGCGGGCTCGCAGGCGGCCTCGGCGGTCTCGGAGCGGCGCTCGGCGGTGCCTCGCGTCCTGCGGCAACGGCTCGACCGGGCGTCCGTGACGAGGTCGGCATCGGCGAAAAGGATTTCGGCGATTTCGAGCGCGCCCTCGTGGAGATGCAGGACGCCTATTCGCGCTCCGACATCGAGAAGATCTGGAACATGTCGACGCCCGAGATGGCAGGCTACATTCAGGAGGAGCTCAATGATTTCGCCACTCGCGGCGAGGTCAACAGCGTCTCCGACGTGAAGCTCGAACAGGGCGATCTGGCGGAAGCCTGGCGCGAAGGCGACACCGACTTTGCGACCGTGGCGATGCGCTACAGCCTCAAGGACGTCACCACCGACAAGACTACCGGCCGTGTGATCGATGGCGATCCGGTGCGACCCGTCGAAGCGCGGGAAGTATGGACCTTCCGGCGCGATCGCGGCGGTCCCTGGGTTCTGTCGGCGATCCAACAGGCCTGATCAACGATCCGAAACGAAAGACGGCCGGTTCGACACCGGCCGTTTTTTTGTAGGTCGCTCAGATCATTCGGCGGCCTGCCGTCCCGCGTGCACGCCCTCCTGAATCTCCTCGATGATCTTCGCCGAGAACGCATCCAGATCGCCGGGATTGCGGCTCGTGATAAGTCCTTTGTCCGTTACCACGCTCTCGTCGCGCCATTCGCCACCGGCATTGATCACGTCGGTCTTGATCGAGTGATACGATGTGCATTTCCGGCCCTTGATCACGCCGGCTTCGATCAGCAGCCACGGGGCATGACAGATGGCCGCGACGGTCTTTCCGGCAGAGTAGAACGCGCGAACGATTTCGAGCGCTTTCGGCTCGACGCGCAGCTTGTCAGGATTGATCTGGCCGCCCGGCAGAACGAGCGCGTCGTAATCCGCCGGATTGACGTCTTCGAGATCCTTGTCGACTGAGACGGTCTTGCCCCAGTCGTTCTCGCTCCAGCCGTAGATCTTGCCGGATTTCATCCGGGATTTCGGCGCCGCCACATCGACGGTCGCGCCGGCGTCGGTGAGTTTTTCCTGCGGCACGAGAAGCTCCGATTGCTCGAAACCGTCGGTCGCCATGATGAGGATTCTGGCCTGCTTGATGTCGGGCATGAGACGCTCTCCGTATCTGGGGTGATGGGCGGTGAACGACCTCTCGACCCAGCGGTTCCGCGCTGATGTTCGGGCATTTTTGTGGAACGGCCCGGCGTGCCTTCGGTTGGTGTCGGCATGCGTTCAAACAAGCGAGGACACTGAATGGTCAATCCCGGCAATCCGACGAACGAGCCCGCACCGGGCGGAAACATTCCGACCGATGTGCCGCCGATCCCGCCACCCGACGAGCAGCCGGATATCGGACCGTCGGGGCCGCGCACGCCCTATCCGGTAAACGATCCCGGCATCACCGATCCCAAGGGCCCCGGTTCCGAGCCCGATTACCTGCCCGGCAACCCCACCGATCCGGGCATTCGCCTGTAGGATTCCGAGGCGTCATATTTCGAGAATGGCGTAGGGCTTTCCCGTCGGCTTCTCGATGTGGCGGGCGACATTGTAGACGCGTTGCCCGCCCGGGGTGCGGCCCTCATAGCGCCCGCGATGCGCATGGCCGTGCACCACCGCCGTCACCTTGAAGCGATCGATGGTCTCGGCGAGGCGGGACGAGCCCAGGAACGGATAAATCTCGAGCGGCTCGCTCTCGATCGTCTCGACGATCGGAGCGTAGTGGAGAATGACCAGGGAGCGCTGCGCGCGGACCTGCCGCATGGCATTTTCGAGGCGCAGGGTCTCGTTCATGATCTCGGTGACGAATTGCTTGATGGCGGACTCGCCGAACGAACCCAGCATCCTGCGCCCGAATCCCCCCGCGAAACCCTTGACGCCGACGAACCCGACGCCGCCGATCTCGCAGGATTGACCGTCCAGCACGTTCATGCCGGCGTCGCGCAGGATGCGCTTGACCTCCTCCTGCTCGCCGCTCTCGTAATCATGGTTGCCGAGAACGCCCACGACGGGAATCGAGCAGGCCTTGAGATCCTGCGCCAGCAGCTCCGCCTCACGCGCGCGGCCGAGATCTGTGAGATCGCCGGTGAGCACGAGCACGTCCGCTTCGCGCGAAATCTCGCCGAAAAGCTCGCGATAGGATTCGAAATTGTCCTCGCGGATATRCAGGTCCCCCATGGCGGCGACGCGCAAAGGCGTGAAGGCGTCAGTCATTCCGCCACTCGCCTTCGCCTCCCACATCGGCGAAGCCCCATTCCTTCACGTCGATCTCGTAATCGATCCGCGAGAACATGCGACCGCGGCAGACTTTCATCTGCGGCGGAGGCAGGTCGAGCTGCTTGGACAACCGGTCGAGCAACTCGTCCATGACCCAGCGCGGGACGTTGTCGCGTTCGGTCGGATAGATCCAGCGGAAGTTGAGCAGATGCATGAGCAGCACCTCCCAATGCACTTCCATGTAGGCGAGAAGCTGGTGCCAATCGACGAGGTGATGCGCCTTCAGGATGGTGTGCGCCACATCCGCGCCGTCATAGCGATGACGAAGCTGGATGAAGCATTTCGACCAGATGAGTTCGGTCGGGCCGACGATGCGGACGGCCGAACCGAACACCTCGATCTGGCGCGCATTCTCGAACCAGAGATCGCCGATCGGCATCGTGCCGTTGGAGGACGCGAAAATGACGTCGAAGAAGTACTTGCCCTTGAAGACCTTGCCGAGCCAGCGGTCGTCCTCGATCTCGATCGCATAGCCGAGGTTTTTGAAATGCGACAGGACCCGCGTGTAGTCGCCGGCCTTGCAGAAGATGTCGAGGTCCTTGGTGGGGCGGGTAATGCCCGTATAGGCGGACAGAGCATACGTTCCGGCGAGCAGATAGGGCAGGCCGAGCTGATTGAGTTCCCGCAGAGCCTCGGCGTAGAACGCCTCGGATTCCGGATATTTAAGCGTCGGCTCGGCCTTGGCGTCGAGGATCGGCACGCCCGGATGCGCCAAAGGTGTGAAGTCGGGCTTGTGAACGGTCATCGCGCTGTCCCATCGCGAGGCCGGATGCGACCCGCGTTCGACAACCGGATCAAGGTATTGAAGTTCCGTCCGCGCCTACCGGCGCGAGGCGGTCCGATCAATGGCCGCCCAGCGAGAAGCGGGCGTCGGGCGGGCTGTTGAGAATCTCCAGCAGGGAGTTGGCGATGTGGCGCGCTTCCTCGTCGCGCAGGCGCAGCATGAACGGTCCGAGATTGCCCGCTTCGAGGGCGATCACCGAGAGGCCGCTTTCATCGGTGCCGACGTCGATGGTCGGCGAGGTGACATCGACCATCTCCTCGAAACCCTCCTCGGTTTCGCCGCCGCTTTCCCCGATCGCGACGAGAAGCTGATCGAGCGCCTTGACGAGCGAACGCGCGGCATGGGGGTCCATGACGACGGCAGTGGATTGGCCGCCTTTTTCGAAGGAGAGCTGGATATTGTCGCCGTCGAGGGTGACGGAAATGCCTGCCATTATTCGTCCCATGTTGTTCGGGGCAGATATGGGGTTGCAGGCCGGCCTTGCAAAGGCAAGGGGGCATCGTCAAAAAAGGCCGCTATTCCGTTGGGACATGGCCGAAAAAGGTGCAGAAGAACGCCCCTGCCTGCCGGATGATCCAAGCAGGTCCACGGCATCGGCAGAAGCTCGCAGGCGGCCTGTCAGGTTTCGCAGGTCCAGCCCAAGGCTAGCAAGGGCGGACGCCTTGCATTTTTTGGGACTATACACTATCGAAAAGCGATCGACATTTGGCCGGACGACTGGGCTACTTCGCTTTGGCACTGCCGGGCGCACGTTCCTTCTCTCTACCAATATCGACGAATGGGTGGTTCGGTATAGGGCTTCCACCTACGTGCAGACGACAGTGAAAGGATTTCCCAATGGAAACGGGAACCGTGAAGTGGTACAATGAAACCAAGGGTTATGGTTTCATCCAGCCCGACAACGGCGACAAGGACATCTTCGTCCACGCAACGGCGCTTGAACGCGCTGGTATGCGCGGCCTCCGTGAGGGTCAGAAGATTTCGTACGAGCTTCAGACCGACCAGCGCACCGGCCGCGCTTCCGCAGTGAACCTGCAGAACGCGTAGGCTTTTTTCGTGCTGGAGGGCGTGCTATCGCGCCCTCTTGCATATCAGCCGTTCCGCTGAGGAGCGGCTTTTTTGTTTTTGAGACGGAAGGCTTTGCATGGCAAAGGAAGAACTCATCACGTTCGAAGGTCTGGTGACCGAAATTCTGCCCGACGCGCGCTACCGCGTGCAACTGGATAACGGGCACGAGGTCATCGCCTATACGGCTGGCAAGATGAAGAAAAACCGCATCAAGACGTTGGCGGGCGACCGGGTCACGGTCGAGATGTCGCCGTACGATCTCGAAAAGGGCCGCCTGATTTTCCGCCACAAGGATTCCGGCTCGTCAGGTCCCCGTCCGCCGCAGCGCGGCAATCCGCAATTCCGTCGCCGCTGATCCGCGCCTGTCTAGAAGCCAAGCTCGGGGGGCGTCGTCTGCCACCCAGCCGCTTCCGGACGGTTGCGCCTCAGGCGACCATGACGGGTAAGGTGAAATGGTCCGACCGCGGCCCGTTTCCCTATCGGCAATGCCCAGCAGGGGGCGGTGCCGGACTCGGTTTGACCCGACCTTGATCGTTCCCGGCATCTTGGCGCGCCGGTGCTTGCGATATTGATCAAACAGGTTGCGCAGGATGGTGAGAAGCCAGGCCTGCATGTTCGTGCCGGCTCGAAGCGGTCAATATTCCATGACCCGAGCGGGGGGCCTGCGCTGGATGTCGGCCCCGTCCACGTTGTTGGTTAGTACAATTCGAATGCCCTGAGGTCCGGTGTCGACGTGTGTCGCATCGCGAGGCCTCCAGAATCATGAGGGCTTTTTCTCGGCCGTCATTTCGTCGAGCCGATTGATGAGCTCGATAAAGCGGTCGGGAACCGGCGTCTCTCCGAGAGCGAGCGATTCATAGAAGTGCCTGAGCCGCTGTCCGAGCTGGGATTGCACCGACCGCGAGAGCCCGGGCGAGGACGAACCCGATCCGGTATTATCCCCGTCGCGCGAGTGGCTCATGTGTCTTGGAATCTGTTCGTCATCCTTGTCCATGGGTGATGTGGCTTCCTGCAAAAAGGCTGTTGCAGCCCGAAGGGCATGCCCTGACCGGTTTTCCAACGTGCGACGCGGCGGCTTCGTTCCCGGGGAAACAGGCCTTCTCGCCAATGGCCCCGCGACAAAATGGAACCTATTCCTCACGGCCAAGTTTTCCTGCACGGAGCCTGCTTAAGCCATGAGGCGGGGCAGCTCCGGGGGCGGGTCAGGCGTGGGGCTGGATCCGTCTTTAAAAACAGGCACCAAGATTTCGCCGCCAACACAAGGTCAAGGACGCTTCCATCATGGCAACAAGCACAATTCTGCTCATCATCGTCATCCTGCTTCTCCTGGGCGCGATCCCCGCATGGCCTCACAGCCGCGGCTGGGGCTACGGTCCGAGCGGTGTGCTCGGTGTCATCTTCGTCATCCTGCTGATCCTGCTCCTGCTCGGCCGCATCTAGCAGCATCCCCTTCATCCCAACCTCGATACGATGCCCGGCCTCGCGCCGGGCATTTTCGTCTGGCCGGACGCCAGCCCTTCTGCCGGCTCGGTGCGGCGGGACACACGCGCGACTAGCAAGCTCCGCTACTCGATGTTATGGAGTTGCATTCCCTTCGGGAGCCGACGACCGTGTTGATCCGTTCGACCCGCCTGATCCCGACCCATTCCCGCATCGCTTATGCGATCGCCGCCGCCATGGTGGCGGCAGCCGTGCTGGTGCGACTGTCCCTTCACCCGCTTCTGGGCCAGACGCTCTGCGACGTGACGCTCTATCCGGTCGTCCTGATGGCGGCCGTGCTCGGCGGCGGCCGGGTGGGTCTCTTCGCCCTCGGGCTCGGCGCGCTTTCCTTCGTGCTGTTCCCGCAGGGGGAATTCGCGCCCGGAACGGGCAGGGCGGTCGTGGACTTCGCCCTGTATTTTTTCGGCGGCGGCCTGTCGGTGCTCGTGGCCGCGTCGCTGCGTGGCGCGGTCGAGCGGTTGGAAATCGCCCAGGAGCGGCTGGTAGCGGCGCTTGAAGCCTCCGGCACCGGGACCTGGCGCTGGAACCTGCGCACCAAGGAAGTGGAATGGGACCTCGCGCTGATCCACCTGTTTGGCCTCGATGCGGAAAACGCCCCCCGGACGGAAGCCGAGTTCAGCCGGTTCATTCATCCCGACGATCGCCAATATGTGCGCACCACCATCAGCGAGGCGGTCGTCAACGGCGTAGCCGATTATGAATTCCGCGCGGTCCTTCCCGGCGGCGCGGTGCGGTGGATGTATGCCCGAAGCCGCATGATCCGCGACGCCAAGGGAACCTCGCCCAACCTGATGATCGGCGCCTGCCTGGACGTGACGGAGCGTAAGCTCGCGCAGGAGCGCCAGACGCTTCTCGTCCACGAACTCAACCATCGGGTCAAGAACACCCTGTCGGTGGTGCAGTCGCTGGCGGTTCAGACGCTCCGCGCCAGCAACGACCTCCCCACTTTCCGCGAAGCGTTTCAGGCCCGGCTCTTCGCCCTGTCGGCGGCCCACAACATCCTCACCGAGGAATTGTGGGAAAGCGCCTCGATGCGGGAGATCCTCAGCGCCGAACTCAAGCCCTTCGGCGGCATCGACGAGCGTCGGGTGAGCGTGAGGGGCGAGCCGGTCCGCCTCACGCCGCGGCAGGCCCTGAGCTTCGGCATGGCGTTTCACGAACTCGCCACCAACGCGGTGAAATACGGCTCGCTTTCGGCCAGCGAGGGGAGCATCGACATCGCCTGGCACAAGGCCGCCTCGCCCGACGGAAAGCCGCTGCTGATGGTTGATTGGGTCGAGCGCAACGGTCCCACCGTCAGCGAGCCCACGCGCCGGGGATTCGGCTCCAAGCTCATCGAGCGCAGCATCTGCAACGAACTCGACGGGGCGCTCGACATGCGCTTCAAGCCGGACGGCCTGAGTTGCTCCTTCGCGGTGCCGCTCTAGGAGGGCGATGGCGTCATCGCAGCCAGAACTTGATGATGAGGCCCACGAGGCCGGTCACGGCGACGCCGGCGGCCCACAGGCCGACGAACCAGAGCCAGCGCCGCAGAGCGCCGCTCAATGATAGCCCTCGTGGCCGGTCTTGCCGCGAAAGACCCAGTACGAGTAGGCCGTATAACCGATGATGATCGGGATCATGATGCTCGCCCCCACCAACATGAACGACAGGCTGGCGCGGGGCGATGCCGCCTCGTGAATGGTCAGCGCCCCGGGCACGATCTCCGGGAAGATGCTGACGCCAAGCCCGATCAGGCAGAGGGCGAAGAGCAACAGGGTGAGAAGAAACGGCCAGTATTCCCAGCGCCGCCGCAGCGCGATCAGAAACACCACGGAGGCCACCAGCACCAGGAGCGGCACCTGCGCGGAGAACAGGATCCGCGGCCAGGCGAACCAGCGCTCGTAATAGGCGCCGCTCAGGAAAAGGGTGTAGACGCTCACCAGCCCGATGCAGACGATGACCGCGATGCCGAATTTTTCGGCGAGGCGAAAGCAATGGTCCTGCACCGAGCCGTCGGTCTTCATGATGAGCCAAGTCGCCCCCAAAAGCGCATAGCCGATGACGAGGCTGAAACCCACGAGCAGGCTGAACGGCGTCAGCCAGTCCCACCAGCCGCCGCCATAGCCGCGGCCCTCCACCGTGATACCTTGCAGCAGCGCGCCCAGTGTCACGCCCTGCGCGAGGGTGGCGAGGATGGAGCCGGCCGTGAAGCCGAAATCCCAGTAGCGCCGATGCTCGGGATCGCGCCAGCGGAACTCGAAAGCGACCCCGCGAAACACCAGCGCCAGCAGCATGGCGACGATCGGCGCATAGAGCGCCGGCATGATGATCGCGAAGGCGAGCGGAAAGGCCGCCATCAGACCGCCGCCGCCGAGAACGAGCCATGTCTCGTTGCCGTCCCAGACGGGCGCCACGCTGTTCATGGCGCTGTCGCGCTCCCGCCCCGGCTCGAAGAACGGAAACAGGATGCCGATGCCGAGATCGAACCCGTCCATCACCACATAGGCGAAGACCGCGAAGGCCAGAATGAAGGCCCACAGGGTCGGCAGGTCGAGGAAATCGACGAGGGCGCTCATGACCGTGCCTCCGCGCCCGCATGTCCGATGGTGCGGGCGGGATCGACGGCCGGGGCCGGCGTGATGCCGGCCGCGCGCACCGGCATGTCCGGTCCGACCTCTGGTCCCTGCTCGCCGTGATGGGGCCGCCTGCTCATGAGGGCCAGGATATAGGCGGTACCGGCGCCGAACACGACGAAATAGACCACGATGAACGACAGGAGCGACGCGCCGACCGCGGGCGCCGCCAGCGGCGAGGCGGAATCCACCGTCCTCAGCAAGCCGTAAATGGTGAACGGCTGCCGGCCGACCTCCGTCGTCACCCAGCCGGCGATCGTCGCCACGAACCCCGCCGGCCCCATCGCCAAAGCGAGGAGATGCAAGGGCCGCCAGTCGTAGAGACTGTTCTTGTAGCGGGCGAGGAGGCTCCAGAGCCCAAGCCCCAGCATCAGGAACCCGAGCCCCACCATGATGCGGAACGACCAGAACACGATGGCCACGTTGGGCCAGTCGGCCCGCGGGATCGTATCGAGGCCGGCCAGCGGTGCGTTGAGATCGTGCTTCAGGATCAGCGACGAGAGTTTCGGGAGGGAGAGGGCGGCATCGACCTTGCCGGCCTGCTGGTCCGGGAGTCCGAACAGGATGAGCGGCGCGCCCTTCGGATGGCTTTCGAAATGGCCCTCCATGGCCATCACCTTGGCGGGCTGGTGCTCGAGGGTGTTGAGGCCGTGCATGTCGCCGGCGAAGATCTGGATCGGCGCCAGCACGGCGATGAGTCCGAGCGCCATGGAAAACATCACGCGCACGCCCTCGTTGCCGCCGTTCCGCAGCAGGTGCCACGCCCCGACGCCCCCCACCACCAGGGCGGTCGTCAGATAGGCGGCGAACACCGCATGGACGAGGCGATAGGGGAAGGACGGGTTGAAGATGATCGTCCACCAATCCTCGGGGATGAATTGCCCGGCCTCGTTCATGGCGTAGCCGACCGGCGTCTGCATCCAGCTATTGGCCGAGATGATCCAGAACGCCGAGATGCAGGTGCCGACCGCGACCGCCAGGGTGGCGACGAAATGCAGGGTCTTGCCGACGCGGTTCATGCCGAACAGCATGATGCCGAGGAACCCCGCCTCCAGGAAGAACGCCGTCAGGACCTCGTAGGCCATCAGCGGCCCGATCACCGGCCCGGCCTTGTCGGAGAACACCGACCAATTGGTGCCGAACTGGTACGACATGACGATGCCCGACACGACGCCCATGCCGAAGGCGAGCGCGAAGATCTTCAGCCAGTATTTGAACAGGTTGAGATAGACCTCCCGCTTCGTCCACAGCCACAGGCCCTCCAGCACGGCGAGATAGCTCGCAAGCCCGATGGTGAAGGACGGGAAGATGAAGTGGAACGAAACCGTGAAGGCGAATTGCCACCGCGCCAGCAGGATCGGATCGAAGGACTCAAACATCCGACAAGCCTCCGGCCGGGACGGGAAGGGCGGCGCGCGCGGATCGCTCGTCCATGATGGGTGCTCCCGGTCGAAGGCGGACCCGGACCGGTCCGCGATGGCCGCGTGACAGACTAGCCTATAACCACCCCCCGCTGACAACCTTGCGGAAGCAGGTCTGGTCTGCGGCGGATGGCTCTCCGGCGATTCCGGGCAGGGCAAGCCCACCCCCGTCGTTCCGGGGCCGCGTGAGCGGAACCCGGAACCCGGACGCGCTGGCGCATCCGACGGAAACGCAACCGGTCCGCGCTCTTCTGATGCGCTGCGGCCATAGGTTCCGGGCTCGCGTCGCGCCCCGGAATGACGGGGTGCGACGCCTCCCGAACACCGCGACTTTCGCCGTGCAATCGACGCCGTTCCGCGCCATCCTGCGGCCTTCCTTCGGGGACGGAGCGCACGCGATGATTTCACGGCTGTGGCACGGCTGGACCAGCAACGAGAACGCGGATCCGTACGAGAAGCTGATCCGCCAGACCATCTTTCCCGGCATCCTGGCGCGGCGGATCGAGGGCCTGGAGCGCATCGAACTTCTGCGGCGGCCGCTCGGCCACGAGGTCGAGTTCATCACCATCATGTGGTTTTCCTCCTGGGACGCCGTGCGCGAATTCGCCGGCCCCGACTGGGAAACATCCGTCGTCCCCGCCGCCGCCCGGGAGGTGCTGTCGCGGTTCGACGAGAAGGCGCAGCATTACGAGGTGATGGTTCGGGGACCGTGAGGCGGGATGGCGCTGCCGTGTTTTCGGCGGGCGCTTCTCGACACTGGATCGTCTCGGCCGGGCCTGACCCGGCCACCCACGTCTTGCCGCCCGAGCGTGAATCAGCGGACTGGCGCGCGCGATGCGGTGAACCCCAACCACGCGAGGATTGCGAAGACGGCGAAGGCGACCCAGCTCGGCCAGACCGGCATCGCCATCGGACCCGATCCCATATCGACCGTCGCTGACCAGCCGAAAACCGCGCGCGTCAATTGCAGCCCCGCGATGAGCGCAAAAACCATCGCAGCCAAACGAGCATAGCCATGTGCCGTCATGACGAACCTCCTCACCGGAAGAGTGATATTCGGGGGAAAGGGATAAAGTTATCCTTCACAGCGAAGCGGAAGTATCTCAGCGGTTTCCGTGATACGCTCGCTTTTCTCGGTGGAGCAGCACTCAATGCCGGAGATAGCAATAGGACTGCTAGCAGCCGTCGCAGGGTTCATAGCGGCTCTTGGACTGCTCGTCCTTTGGGTTGGCGACCGTGCCGCGTCCGGAGTGGGCGCCGACAATCTCGACCCCATCATAGGCGCACGGGATCAGATTGCGATCTACGAACCGCTCAGTCCTTACATCCCGATGCCTGATCATCTGACAACGAGTGATGAGATGGTTGCTTGGATGACAAAGGAGYTTCCCAAACTTACTGCTTATCCGTTGAGATAACAAAGGTGGCGGTCGATAGC
>NZ_JBFUHH010000111.1:0-12884 GCF_056402495.1 Microvirga sp. P4_A5
TCCGCGGCCTGTTCAAGATCAAGCTCGCGGACGAATCCGGACGCGCGCCCGTGCCGCTCGAATCCGTCGAGCCCGCCAAGGAGATCGTGAAGCGCTTCGCCACCGGCGCCATGTCGTTCGGCTCGATCTCCCGCGAGGCGCACGAGACGCTGGCGCTTGCCATGAACTCCATCGGCGGCAAGTCGAACACCGGCGAGGGCGGCGAGGAGCCGGATCGTTTCCGTGTGCTCAGCGACGGGCGTTCCAAGCGCTCCGCCATCAAGCAGGTGGCGTCGGGGCGCTTCGGAGTCACCACCGAATATCTCGTCAATTCCGACATGATGCAGATCAAGGTCGCGCAGGGCGCCAAGCCCGGCGAAGGCGGACAATTGCCCGGCCACAAGGTGGACGCGAAGATCGCGCGCGTCCGTCACTCGACGCCGGGTGTCGGCCWGATTTCRCCGCCGCCGCATCACGACATCTATTCGATCGAGGATCTGGCGCAACTCATCTTCGACCTCAAGAACGTCAACCCCGCCGCCGCCGTCTCCGTGAAGCTGGTGTCGGAAGTAGGCGTCGGCACGGTTGCGGCCGGCGTCGCGAAGGCGCGCGCCGATCACATCACCATCTCGGGCTTCGAGGGAGGCACCGGTGCGTCTCCCCTCACCTCTCTCAAGCACGCGGGATCGCCGTGGGAGCTCGGCCTCGCCGAGACGCAGCAGACGTTGGTGCTGAACCGACTGCGCGGGCGTGTCGCGATCCAGGCCGATGGCGGCCTGCGCACCGGTCGCGACGTGGTGATCGCCGCCCTGCTCGGGGCCGACGAGTTCGGATTCTCGACCGCGCCGCTCATCGCCGCCGGCTGCATCATGATGCGCAAGTGCCACCTCAACACCTGCCCGGTGGGCGTCGCCACCCAGGATCCGGTGCTGCGCAAGCGCTTCAAGGGCTTGCCCGAACACATCGTCAACTACTTCTTCTTCGTCGCCGAGGAAGTGCGCGAGCTGATGGCCGCCATGGGCTTCGCCACGCTGGACGAGATGGTGGGTCAATCCGACCTTCTCGACAAGAACGAGGCGATCCACCACTGGAAGGCCAAGGGGCTCGATTTCTCGCGCATCTTCCACAAGCCCGATGCCGGACCGCAGGTGGCGATCCGCCATAGCGAGGCGCAGGTGCACCCCATCGCCACCGTGCTCGACCGCGAGCTGATCGCAAAGGCGCAGGGCGCGCTGGAGAACGGCGAGACGGTCGTCATCGACGCCAAGGTTCGCAGCTCCGACCGCACGATCGGCGCGATGCTGTCGGGCGAAGTGGCGAAGCGCTACGGCCACGAGGGCCTGCCCGACGACACCATCACGGTGAACCTCGAAGGCACGGCCGGCCAGAGCTTCGGTGCCTGGCTCGCGGCGGGCGTCACGCTGTCGCTGACCGGCGAGGCCAACGACTATGTGGGCAAGGGCCTGTCGGGCGGAAAGCTGATCATCTCGCCGTCGACGAAGAGCAAGGCGGTGCCCGAGCGCTCCATCGTCGTCGGCAACACGGTGATGTACGGCGCGATCGCCGGGGAGGCCTATTTCCGCGGCGTCGCGGGCGAGCGTTTCGCCGTGCGCAATTCCGGCGCCATCGCGGTGGTCGAGGGCACCGGCGACCATGGCTGCGAATACATGACGGGCGGCCTCGTCGTGGTGCTGGGCCAGACCGGCCGCAACTTCGCGGCGGGCATGTCGGGCGGCATCGCATATGTGCTCGACGAGGACGGCAGCTTTGCGAAGCGCTGCAATCTCTCGATGGTGGATCTCGAACCCGTCGAGGAAGAAGAAGAGCTGATGCGGCGCATTCACCATCATGGCGGCGATCTCGAAACCAAGGGTCGCATCGACATCCTGGGCAACATGTCGGGCTCCGATGAGGAACGCCTGATGCAGCTCATCTCGAACCACGCCACCTATACGGGGTCGGGACGGGCGAAGCACATCCTCGAGGCTTGGGCGACGTATCGTACGAAATTCGTCAAGGTCATGCCGGTGGAATACCGCAAGGCCCTGCAGGAAATGGATCGGCTGCGCAGTCTGCAGGCGGCGGAATAAGGACGAAGGGGCAGAGATCCATGGGCAAGGTCACGGGCTTTCTCGAATACGACCGGCAGGAGCAGAAATATCAGCTCGCCGGCGAACGCATCCGCCACTTCCGCGAATTCACGCTGCCGCTCGATGACGGCGACCTGAAGAAACAGGCGGCGCGCTGCATGGATTGCGGCATTCCCTTCTGCCACGGGCCGACGGGGTGTCCCGTGCACAACCAAATTCCGGACTGGAACGAACTCGTTTTCCAGAACGACTGGGAGGAGGCGGCTCGCAACCTGCATTCCACCAACAACTTCCCGGAATTCACGGGCCGCATTTGCCCCGCGCCCTGCGAGGAGGCCTGCACGCTCAATCTCGAGAACCAGCCCGTCACCATCAAGACCATCGAGCAGGCCATCGCCGACAAGGCCTGGGAGATGGGCTGGATCAAGCCCGAGATAGCGACGGCGTCCACAGGCAAGCGCATCGCCGTCATCGGCTCGGGTCCGGCCGGCCTTGCCGCCGCACAGCAGCTCGCGCGCGCCGGTCATGAGGTGCATGTGTACGAGCGGGAAGCGAAGCCCGGCGGGTTGCTGCGCTACGGCATTCCCGACTTCAAGATGGAAAAGCACCACATCGACCGCCGCGTGAAGCAGATGGAAGCCGAGGGCGTCGTATTCCATTGCGGCGTCAATGTCGGCGTAACGAAAACCTTCGCGTCATTGCACAACGAATTCGATTCCGTGCTGTTCGCAGCCGGCGCGGAAGATCCGCGCGATCCCAAACTGCCGGGCCAGGATCTGGCAGGCGTGCATTTCGCCATGCCGTTTCTCACCCAGTCCAACAAACGGGTGAACGGCGAGAGCATCGAGGACGAGGCCGTGGTTGCGGCGGGCAAGCACGTCGTGGTGATCGGCGGCGGCGACACCGCCTCCGACTGCGTCGGCACCTCGTTTCGCCAGGGCGCTTTGTCCGTCACCCAACTGGACATTCGCCCGCGCCCGCCGGAACGCGAGGACAAGCTTACGGTCTGGCCCTATTGGCCGACGAAGATGCGCACCTCGTCGAGCCAGGCGGAAGGCGCCGACCGCGAGTTTCAGGCCGCGACCCTCGGGATCGAAGGCAAGAAGGGCCGCGTGACGGGCGTGAAATGCGCGCGCGTGGACGAAAAGCGCCAGCCCATTCCGGGCAGCGAATTCATTCTGAGGGCCGACCTGGTATTTCTCGCCATCGGCTTCGCGGGCACCGTCAGATCCGGGCTTCTGGATGAGGCGGCCGTTGAACTCGATCGACGCGGGAACGTGCTGGCGAACGACATCGATTACCGCACATCGGGTGACAAGGTCTTCGTCGCGGGCGACATGCGGCGCGGCCAATCCCTCGTCGTATGGGCCATTCGCGAGGGCCGTCAAGCGGCGCACGCCATCGACACGTTCCTGATGGGTGAAAGCGATCTGCCCCGGTAATTGAGCGGGGTTTCAAAAAACGCCTAGGAGCGCGGCCAGCGGAAATCGTCGGCGCGGCCGGGACGCGGCGACGGCGCGATGCCGTCCCGCAAGGCGCGGCGGACGCCGTAGGCCTGATCGTTTGTCAGTTTGGGCGGTGCCGCCACAAGCGTTCCGCCCGGCGTGACCACAGCCTGATTGAGCGGCAGAACCGGGCCGATCAAYGGTTTTACGGGCAGCGATACCGGCGCCACCTCGTCGGGAAGGGTCGGCAGCGACGATTCGAGGGGCACCGGTGCCGCGGGCCCATCCGCCGGCGGCACCGCCACGATGGCGGTGGCGGGCTGGTCCGATTCGATCAGGCGTTTGATGGCCGCGTCCGCAAAGTGCGCGATCTTGCGCGAACCGGCCTTGGTGAAGAAAGCCCCGTCATTGGTCCGCAGCTTGGCGGGCTGACCGTCCACGTCAGGGCCGGTCATGGTGTAGCGGTTGTCCTCGTCGACGAAGCCAGGCCACACATCCACATAGGTGCCGCCGTTGCGCCTGACGCTTTCCTGGTAGATCTCGTTCATCGCCAGATAATCTTCCGACACCTCGCCCTTGCGCGCCGGCGGGAGGCCGATCCAGACGACCGGCAGTTTTCGGTCGTTGAACGCCCTCATCGCCGCATCGACCCGCGCCCGATAGGCTTCGCGCCACGGATCGGTGAGGGGCTCGAAGGTGGCCGCATCCTGCTTCAGAGGCTCGCGATCCTGTAACCCGAGCATCACCACCGCGACGGTGATCTTCTTGCCCGTGCCCACGGCCTCGTCGATGGCCTTGGCCCAGTCGGCACCTCCCATGCCGATCAAACCACCGTTCTCCTTCGCCTTGCGGAGCACGAGAACGTCCTCCGAATCGGCAAAGAGATCGCCGATCCCCTGCCCGGCGAATTCCGCCAAGGCATCACCGAAGACGATGACCTGGGTGGTGGGGTCGGCCTTGGGTTTTTCACGGCGGACCACCATCGGCGCGCGTGGAGGGGCGCGCCTCGGGCGGACGATCTGGGGCTGGACGAGGGGCGGCGGCTCCTGCACGCCGAACAGGCGGCGGAGGCTGAAGCCAGGTTGCGCCGGCTGCACCAATTTGCCCGGATAATAACCTGGCGGATAGGCGCGCGGATCGCGCCGCTGCTGCGGATAGGGGGAGTTGGCGGGGTAGCCGTAATATTGCGCATAGAGCGGCAGGCCGCTGCCGAGCAGCAGCGGGACGGCCATCAAGACGATGCGCACAAACGACCAGAGACGCATGGGTGGTTCCGTTCTCCCGTAGCCCGCCCGACTATAGCGCCTTGCCGGGGCTCCGTCAGCGGGCTGCGCGCAACTCCCGCAGGGCCGCCACGTCGGCGTAACCATCCGGGATCAAACCGCGCCGCACCTGGAAGTTCCGCAGGGCGTCGCGGGTCTTGGAGCCGAGCTTGCCATCGGCGTCGCCGGTATAGAGCCCGAGCCCCGCGAGATGCTTCTGCAACTCCTCGCGCTGGTCCTTGTCGAGCACCGGCTCATTCTTGGGCCATGCACCTGCGATGGCCRGTCCCCCGACGAGGCGGTCGCCCAGATGGGCGACGCCCATCGCATAGGCATCCGACGAATTGTAGCTCTTGATCACGTCGTAATTGTCGGTGACGAGAAACGCCGGACCACGGGCGCCTCCCGGCAGAAAAAGCGACGCCTCGCCCGTGCGCGGAATGGCTTTGCCGTCAACCCGCGTGAGGCCGGTCGACGCCCACCGGGCGAGCGGCTGGCGATGCTGCCGGAAATCGAAGCCGCGGGGAAGCGTCACCTCGAAACCCCACGGGAGACCAGGCTTCCAGCCATTCTCGCGCAGGTAATGGGCGGTCGAGGCGAGGGCGTCGGGCACCGAGGACCAGATGTCGCGTACCCCGTCGCGGTTCCCGTCGACCGCATATTTCATGAAACTCGACGGCATGAACTGGGTCTGCCCCATGGCGCCCGCCCAGGAACCCACCATCTTGTCGCGGTCGATATGCTCCGCCTCGAGAATCTGGAGGGCTGTCAACAGTTCCTCCTTGAAGAACTCGCCGCGATAGCCCGTATAGGCCAGCGTCGACAGCGCCCGGACGACATAGATCGAGCCGGTGAAGCCCCCGAAATTGGTCTCCATGCCCCAGACGCCGAGAACGACCTCCCTTGGGACCCCATAGGTCCGCTCGACGGCCGCCAGCGTCTGCGACCATTCGCCCGCCATCTTGCGGCCGCGCGTGAGACGATCGGTTGAAATCGCGCCGTTGATGTAGTCCCAGATGGGACGCACGAATTCCGATTGCTTGCGCGTCAGCGCGATGATCTTGGCGTCAGGCTCGACCCCGCGGAACGCCTCGTCGAAGGTGGCGCGAGAGACGCCGCGGGCCCGGGCGGCGGGCCAGAGATTCTGCACAAAACCGCGGAAGGAGGCCTGCTGGTCGTCCTGCGCCTGCGAGGGCGCCGCGCCGAATCCGCCCAGAAGACCAAGGCCGAGGATCCCCATCCGGCCCCATCGGCCCGCCGTTCGAATCAGCTCTCTCATGAATTTCGCTCCCCGTCAGGCAGGCTTCTGCGTCCCGCCATAGCGACATTAGGCAGGTTAAGAACCGGTTGAAAGAGGCGTATTATGTGGCCTTCCGCTCCGCCAGTAGCCTCTCCCAACGGAGAGCCTGAGAGACGATTTCCTCGAGATCGTCGAAATGCGGGGTCCATCCGAGTGCCCGCAACCGGTCCACCCTGGCCACGAGATGCGCCGGATCGCCGCCCCGGCGGGGGCCCAGCCTGACCTCGAAATCCACCCCCGACACCTTCTTCACCACATCCACCACCTCCTTCACCGAGGCGCCATGGCCGTAGCCGCAATTCATGATCACGCTCTCGCCGCCGCCCCGCAGATGCTCGAGGGCAACGAGATGGGCCCGCGCCACGTCCGTGACCTGGACGTAGTCCCGGATGCAGGTCCCATCCGGCGTATCGTAATCGGTGCCGAAGATGTCGAGATGGGGCCGAAGGCCCAGAGCCGCCTGCGCCGCCACCTTGATGATGTGGGTTGCCTGCGGGGAGGATTGCCCGGCCCGGCCCTTGGGGTCGGCGCCCGCGACGTTGAAGTAACGCAGGATGCCGTAGCGCAACCCGTGCGCGAGGCGGGTGTCCTCCAGCATCCATTCGGTGGTGACCTTGGTCCGGCCATAGGGGTTGATGGGGGCCGTCGGCAGGTCCTCCGACAAGGTGTCGGCCTCGACATTGCCGTAGACGGAGGCGGTCGACGAGAAGATGAAATCCCGTACCCCGCCCTTCACCGCCGCGGCGATGAGAACACGGGATTTGACCGTGTTGTTGAGATAATAGGCCAGCGGGTCGGCCACCGATTCGGGCACCACCGCCTTGGCGGCGAAATGGAGGATGCCATCGATCTTGTGCCGGGCGATCAGCCGGTCGAGCAGCTTCTCATCGCCCACGTCCCCCGTGACGAGCGTCACGTTTTCCTTCGGCACCGCCCAGGAAAACCCGGTGGAGAGATCGTCCAGCACCACCACCGACTCGCCTGCATCCACGAGTTCGAGGACCATGTGGCTGCCGATATAGCCGGCACCTCCCGTGACCAAAACCGGCATCCCCGTATCTCCTTCAGTCTCTTGGTGTTTCTTTGTCAGAGGTTAACCACAATGCTTCATGCCCGATACAGGTTCGCTGCCCGACAGTTCGGGGGCACCCACATGAAACTTGCGGGGTTGCCGCCGCGTTACCCGCCGAGCGAAACTTGACACCGCGACGACACCCGCCTTCCGTGTCCCTCCGTCACTTCCTGCCAACGTGGTCTTTCAATGAAGCGCATCCGCAAAGCCGTCCTCCCCGTCGCCGGTCTCGGCACCCGTTTCCTGCCGGCCACCAAGGCGGTGCCGAAGGAGATGATGTGCGTCGTCGACCGCCCTGTGGTGCAGCATGTGGTGGACGAGGCGCGCGCGGCTGGAATCGAGCAGTTCATTTTCGTCACGGGCCGCAACAAGGCCGTGATCGAGGATCATTTCGACATCGCGTACGAATTGAACCGAACCCTCGCCGAGCGCGGCAAGACCAAGGAACTGGGAGCCCTCGCCCGCGACCAGCCGAAGGCAGGCGAGACGAGCTTCACGCGCCAACAGGAGCCGCTCGGTCTCGGTCATGCGGTATGGTGCGCCCGCGAATTGGTGGGCGACGAGCCCTTCGCCGTCATCCTGCCCGACATGCTGAGCCGGGGATCGATGGAGCAGATGATCGCCGCCTACGACAAGCATGGCGGCAATATCATCGCGGTCGAGGAGGTGCCGGCCGATCAGACGCACCAATACGGCATCGTATCGGTAGGCCAGCAATTCGACCGCACGTTCGAAATCACCGGGATGGTCGAGAAGCCGCCCCAAGGCACCGCCCCATCGAACTTCATCATTTCGGGCCGCTACATCCTGCAGCCGCAGGTTTTCGACCTTCTGTCGAACCAGCAGCGCGGCGCCGGCAACGAAATCCAGCTCACCGACTCGATGATCCGGCTCATGAAGGATCAACCGTTCTTCGGCATGAAATACGAGGGGCGGACTTACGATACGGGCTCCAAGATCGGCTTTCTCATGGCCAATGTGGCCTATGCGCTCGAGCGGGACGATCTCGGACCGGATTTCCGCAAGGAACTTGAAACCTTCCTGCGCCAGAAATAGGCCCTCGGCCGGGGAGGGTTTCGTGAACCTGCCCCTCCGTGCTAGAGGGCCCGCCATGGCAAGTCTGAAACCCGCCGCCGCCCCGTCGCCCGAACAGGCCGTCTCCTCGGCCCTCCGCACGCTCGCCACCGAGCGCGACGGGCTGAGCGCGCTGATGGACGCGATCGGCAACGGCCTCGGGCCGTTCTTCACCGCGGCCGTGGAGACGATCGCGGCCTCATCCGGCCGGGTGATCGTCAGCGGCATGGGAAAATCCGGCCATGTGGCGCGCAAGATCGTTGCCACGCTCGCCTCCACCGGTACGCCGTCCCATTACGTCCATCCCGCAGAGGCCAGCCACGGCGACCTCGGCATGATCCAGCCCGAGGACGTGATCATCGCCCTGTCCTGGTCGGGCGAGACGAGCGAGCTCGCCGACCTGATCGCTTATTCCAAGCGCTTTCGCGTGCCGCTGATTGCCCTGACGTCCAACGCCTCATCGACACTGGGGCATGCCGCAACGGTGTGTCTGGCCCTGCCGAAGGCCGACGAGGCCTGCCCCAACGGCCTTGCGCCCACGACCTCCACCACCATGCAATTGGCTTTGGGCGACGCGCTCGCCATCGCGCTTCTGGAAAAGCGGGGCTTCACGGCGGAGCATTTCCGCGTTTTCCACCCGGGCGGCAAGCTCGGCGCGCGGCTCAAGCTCGTGCGCGACGTCATGCACAAGAACGAGCGCCTTCCCATCGTCGGCATCGATGCCTTGATGAACGAGGCGATCGAGGAAATCGGCCGCAAGGGCTTCGGTTCGGTCATCGTGGTGAATCCCGAAGGCACGCTCGCCGGCATCGTCACGGACGGCGACCTGCGCCGCAACCTGAAGCCCGATCTCGGTTCGATTCCCGTGGCGGCGATCATGAGCCGCAGCCCGCGCACCATCGCTCCCGACGACCTTCTGGCGACCGCGCTCGAAATTCAGGAAACCTCGAAGATCACGGCGCTGATCGTGGTGGAAGATGGCCGCCCGGTGGGGCTGGTGCATTACCTCGATCTGCTGCGCGTCGGGGCCGCCTGAGGTCACGCGTCTTCGACCACCAGGGTGGTGCCATCGACGCGGACCACCCGCACCTGCGCGCCTGCCGGCCGCTCCGGCCCGGTCACCCGCCACGAACTGTCATCGACGCGGATGCGGCCCGCGCCCTCGACGATGGGCGTCTCGAGCGCAAACACCCGGCCAACGAGCGCGTCCCCCCGGCGGTTGAGCGAGGCCGCGTTGGTGTCGTGCTGCGCGCCGGGCCGCGCCAGGGTCCGACCAAAGACCACCGCGGCGACAGCCAGAACGGCGAAGACGATGGCGGCGAGCTGCCAGGACAGGTCGAACGCGGCATCGATCAATCCGGTCGCCACAGCCGCGAGGCCGAGCCAGATGAAGAATACGCCCGGCGCCAGAAGCTCGATCCCGATGAGCGCGACCCCGAGGATGATCCARGCCCAGGGACCGAGGCTGGCGACGACGCCCGCGATCATGACCGGCCGCCCTGCCCGCCCACCGGCGGCACGGCACTCCGGGCCGGCCGGGTGCTCGCCCCGCCTTCGCCGAACACGGCCTTGGTGAGTTCGCCGATACCGCCGAGCGAGCCTGCGAGCGCTGCCGCCTCGATGGGAACGAAGATCACCTTCTGGTTCGGAGCCGTCGCCATGGCCCGCAGCGCGTCGATGTATTTCTCCGCCACGATGAAGTTCGCCGCCGAGAGGTCGCCGCTGGAGATCGCCTCGCTCACCATCGAGGTCGCCTTGGCCTCGGCCTCCGCCTGGCGCTCGCGCGCCTCGGCGTCGCGGAAGGCTGCTTCCTTGCGACCCTCGGCGGAGAGGATCTGCGATTGCTTGTCACCTTCCGCGCGCAGGATCTCGGCCTGCCGCAACCCTTCGGCCTCGAGTATGGCGGCGCGCTTTTCGCGCTCGGCCTTCATCTGACGGGCCATGGCGCCGGCAAGATCGGCCGGCGGGAGAATGTCCTTGATCTCCACGCGCGTTACCTTGGCGCCCCAGGGGGAGGCCGCCGCATCGAGAACGCGCAGCAGCCGCTCGTTGATCTCGTCGCGATGCGACAGCAACTGGTCGAGATCCATCGAGCCGACGACGGTGCGGATATTGGTCATGGTGAGGACGAGGAGCGCCTGGTTGAGATTCGCGACCTCGTAGGAAGCCCGCGACGCATCGAGGATCTGATAGAAGGCGGCAGCATCGATGGTGACGCCCGCGTTATCCTTGGTGAAGGCCTCCTGGCTCGGAACGTCGAGCACCTGCTCCATGACGTTCACCCGCTTGCCGATCTTTTCCACATACGGAACGATGAGCCCCAGGCCGGGGCCGAGCGTGCGGGAATAGCGCCCGAAGCGTTCGACCGTATAGGCAAAGCCCTGCGGCACGGTGCGGACGCCCATGGCGATCGTGAGCACGATCACCAGCACGAACGCCACGACGAAGATGTCGAAACCCATCAGATTCGGCATGAGATCTCCTTGCGACAAGCGGTCGCGCGGCTAGAGGCATATCCGAAAGGCGGAGACCCGCCTAGATCCAGCCTTGCAGTTCACGTTCCGCGACGTGACGGATCACACGCATGCCCTGCTCGCTGTCGTTCAGGCAGGGCAGATAGGCGAATTGCTCGCCGCCGTGATGCATGAAGATCTCGCGGTTTTCCACGTCGAGTTCCTCCAGCGTTTCCAGGCAATCGGCCGTAAATCCCGGCGCCACGACGGCCATGCGCTTGATCCCGCTCTCGGCCAAGGCCTCGACGGTCTTGTCCGTGTAGGGCTGCAGCCACTCGTCGGGCCCGAAGCGCGATTGAAAGCTCATGCGGAACCGGTCTGGCGGCAATCCGAAGGCCTCGCGCATCAGTCGCCACGTCTTGACGCATTGGCAATGATAGGGATCGCCCTTCAGCAGATATTCCTTCGGCACCCCGTGGAACGACACGAGAATGACCTCGGGCTCGAAGTCGAGCTTCGCGAGGTCGCGCTTCATGGAGGTCACGAGCGCATCGATATAAACCGGGTCGTCATGATACGGCGGAGACACCCGCAGGGTCGGCTGCCAGCGCATGTCCATCAGGGCCCGAAAAGCCTGATCGCACACGGTAGCCGAGGTCGCGGCGGCGTATTGCGGGTAGAGCGGCAACAGCAGGATGCGGTCGCAACCCTGATCGAGCAGCGCATGGATGCGCTCGCGCATCTCGGGCTTGCCGTACCGCATCGCCCAATCGACCGTCACCTTGTCGCCGGCGACCTTCTGGAGGTGCGCCGCCAGATCTTCGGCTTGCGCACGCGTGATGGTCTTCAGCGGGCCCTCGTCACGCTCCTTGTTCCAGATCGACGCATAATCCCGCCCCTTGGGTCCCGGGCGCTTGGTAAGAATGATCAGGTTCAGGATCGGCCACCACAGCAGCCGGGACGTCTCGATGACGCGCCTGTCGGAGAGAAACTCCTTCAGGTAGCGGCGCATGGACCAGTAATCGGTCCCTTCGGGGGTCCCCAGATTCACCAGAAGAACGCCGACGCGACCCGTCTTCACGGTCGGGTGGTCCACCGGGCAGACACCTTGGCGCATGTCGCCCAGTTTGACGATCTCGTTCATCGACAATTCCTTCGGCCGCGAACCCGAACGGTCGCGCTTCTTTGATGACGGTCTAGATAGGGGATTGCGGCGGCAGAGAAAAGCGATGGCGTGTCGCGGCCGGAATCGCGCACCGCTCAGGCGACCGGATTGAGGAAGCCGCCCTGTTTCAGCACCATGTCGAGCGAGACGCGAAGGCCCTCCCTGTCGAAATCCATCGACACATGGGCGTTGAGCTGGGTGGTGAGCACACGGTGCAGAAGCCGGGAGCCGAAACCCTGCCGGGTCGGCGGGGATACCGGCGGTCCATTGCGCTCGGTCCAGACCAGTTTCAGACGAACGCTCTCGTCGACGGGCTCCGAGGTCCACCGGACCTCGACCCGCCCGCCCGCTCCGGACAGCGCGCCGTACTTCACCGCGTTGGTGGTCAGTTCGTGAATGGCCATGCCGATGGGGACGGCCGCTTCGGACGGCAATTCCACCATCGGGCCGTCGATGACGATCCGCGCGCCGCTGTCGTCGTAATAGGGCGACAGCTCCTTTTCGAGGATCTCTCGAAGGGACGCCGTTTGCCACACGGCTTCGGTGAGGAGTGAATGCGTGTTGGCGAGCGAGATGATACGGCCCACGAAGGCCTCGTAGAACTCATCGATCTTGGTGGTCGAGCGCGCGGTGGCGCCGACGACCGCCTGAACGGTCGCCAGCGTATTTTTTACCCGGTGGTGAAGTTCGCGGATGAGCAGGGATTGCTGCGCCTGCGACTGCTTGCGCTCCTCGATTTCGTATTGCGCCGCCTGGTAGAGGCGGCCGTTCTCGAGTGCGATCGCGGCTTGCGCCGCGAGGCCCTGCATCAGCCGCTCGCTGCGCTCGGTGAAAAGGTGGGACTTTTCGTGGCCGAAGACCAGGACACCGTCGATGTTGCCGGTCCGCGACATGACCGGGACCGCCATGTAGCTGCGGATCGGCGGCCGCGAGGGCTGCAGGGAGTGAAAGGGAGACGCCTGGCTATCGCTCGCCTCGCTCGGCAGATCGTTCGAACGGACGATTTTTCCGGTCGCGAGCGTCGGGGAGAAGACGCTCGTATCC